>CAZPJJ010000361.1:900-4703 GCA_964586535.1 uncultured Acidobacteriota bacterium
GGATGCCGACCGCCACGAATGGAGCCTCGCGGGCCTGCTCCACGACGCCGACTACGAAACCTGGCCGGAGGAGCACCCGCGGCGCATCGTCGCTTGGCTCGAGTCGCGCGGCGAAGAGAGCCTCGCGCATGCGATCGCCTGCCACTACACCGCGTGGGGGCACGAGCCGCGCACGGCTCTCGATCGAGCGCTGCTCGCCTGCGACGAACTTACCGGCTTCGTCTGCGCCTGCTGCTATGTGCGCCCCGGCGGCATCGACACGCTCGAGCCCTCCTCGGTGCTCAAGAAGCTCAAAGACCGCGCCTTCGCAGCCAAGGTCGATCGCGACGAGATCCGCCGCGGCATCGAGTTGCTCGGCATCGACCCGAAAGACCACGTAGCCCTCGTCATCGAGGCGCTGCGCCCTTACCGGGACGAGCTGGGAATCGCCGGCCGCTCATGACGGACTCGCTCGCGGAGGATCTCGCGCGCGCCCTCGCCGGCCCGCTGCCGGGTGCCGAGGCGCAGACCCTCATGGCGCCGCGGCCCCGCCCCGGGTGGGCACCGGGCTTCTCGCCGGAGCAAGCCCGCAACGCCGCGGCGCTGCTCTTGCTCTTCCCGCGCGGTGAGCGCGCGCACCTCGTCCTCACCGTGCGCCAGGTCCATCTTCCATCGCATCCCGGGCAGGTCAGCTTTCCCGGAGGTGCCGTCGATCACGGCGAGACCTTCGCGGAAGCCGCGCTCCGCGAAGCGCGCGAGGAGATCGACTGCGATCCACGGTCAGTTGCCATCCTGGGTCCGCTCACGCCCCTGCACATCCCCGTCTCGCGCTTCGTGCTTCATCCTTTCGTTGCCCTCGCCTCGTGCGAGCCGTCGTTCCGCGCGCTCGACGCCGAAGTCGCGCGCTTGCTCGAGCCCTCGCTCGACGAGATCGCCGACCCCGCGAACCACCTCGTCGAAACGCGGCACTTCGAAGGCTCCAGCTTCGTGGTGCCCTACTTCGCCGTCGACGGCGAAAAAGTGTGGGGAGCCACGGCGATGATCCTCGCCGAGTTCCTCGCCGCGCTCGGACGCCCACCTCGGCCGCCTGCGGCCGCCGCGGAGTGACGCTCATGAAGATGATCCTGCTCGGATTCCTCCTGACGCTTCCCCTCACCCTCGCCCTCGCAGCCGATCGCCTCGAAGGCGCGCCCTTCGCGACGCGCTCCGTGACACACGCGCGGCATGGCATGGTGGCGGCGGCGCATCCACTCGCAGTGCAGGCTGGCCTCGACGTGCTACGCGAGGGCGGCTCCGCCGTCGATGCCGCGATCGCGACCAACGCCGCGCTCGCGGTGCTCGAGCCCGTCGCGTGCGGACTGGGCGGCGATCTTTTCGCGATCGTCTGGGATCCCCGCGAGGCCAAGCTCGCGGGCCTCGACGCCTCGGGGCGGGCTCCCGCCGCGCTCACGCGGGAGAAGGTGCCCGCGGAGGCCGACGGCACGATTCCGCTCTACTCGCCCTACGCATGGACGGTGCCCGGCGCCGTCGATGGCTGGTTCGAGCTTCACGCGCGCTACGGCAAGCTGCCGATGACGCGGCTGCTCGCCCCGGCAATTCGCTTCGCCCGCGAAGGCGAGCCCGTCCCGCAGGTGATCGCCGCCGCGTGGGCGCGGGCCGAGCTCGTCTTCAAGGACAAGCCCGGATTCGCGCAGATCTTCTTGCCCGGCGGCCGCGCGCCGCGCGAAGGCGAGATCTTCCGCAACGAGTCACTCGCGCGCACGCTGGAAGCGATCGCCAAGGGTGGCCGAGACGCGTACTACCGCGGCACCATCGCCGAGGCGCTCGTCCGCTTCTCGCAAGCCAACGGCGGATTCTTCGCGCGTGAGGACTTCGCGGCGCACGCCTCGAGCTGGGTCGATCCCGTCTCGTCGAGCTACCGCGGCGTCGAGCTCTGGGAGATCCCCCCGGGCGGCCAGGGCATCGCGGCGCAGCAGATGCTGAACATCCTCGAGGGCTACGACCTGCGCGCGCTCGGCCGCGAGAACCCGCACTTCTGGCACCTGCTCATCGAAGCCAAGAAGCTCGCCTTCGAGGACCGGGCGCGCTACTACGCCGATCGCGAGTTCGTGAAGACGCCCGTCGCCGAACTGCTCTCGAAGGAGTACGCGGCCAAACGCCGTGCGCTCATCGATCCCGCGAGCGCCGCCAAGCAGGTCCCGCCCGGCGACATCGCGCTCCGGCGCGGCGACACGACGTATCTCGCCACCGGCGACGCGAGCGGCATGCTCGTCTCGCTCATCCAGAGCAACTACACGGGATTCGGCTCGGGCTACGTCGTCCCCGAACTCGGCTTCGGTATCCACAACCGGGGCGCGCAGTTCGCGCTGGACCCCGCGCACGCCAACGCGCTCGAACCGCGCAAGCGGCCCTTCCACACGATCATCCCGGCTTTCCTCACCCGCGGCGGCAAGCCCTGGTGCGCCTTCGGCGTCATGGGCGGCGAGACACAGCCGCAGGGGCACGCGCAGATCGTCATCAACCTCGTCGACTTCGAGATGAACCTGCAGGAGGCCGGCGACGCCGCGCGCTTCGTGCACAGCGGATCCTCGGAGCCGACCGGAACGCTGATGACGGACGGCGGCGAGGTGCATCTCGAGTCCGGCGTGCCCGACGTGGTCGTGCGCGAGCTCGCTCGCCGGGGCCACCGCATCACCGTGCGATCGGGCATCTTCGGCGGCTACCAGGCGGTCTGCCGCGATCCGGAGACCGGCGTGCTCGCGGGCGCCACGGAATCGCGCAAAGACGGCATGGCCGCGGGCTACTGACCGAGCACCGTTCCGCCGTCGACGAAGAAGCATCCCGCGATCGCGCCGGTCATGAGTGTCGCGAGCGTGGCGCCCAGGAGCGCTCGCGGCGCGAGCCTCGCGAGGTCCTCGCGGCGCGAGGGCGCGAGCGCGCCGATGCCGCCGACGAAGATGCCCGCCGACGCCACGTGCGCGAAGCCGCAGAGCGCGTAGGAGAGGATCACGAGCGAGCGCGGCGAGACGGCCCCGTCGCCCGCGAGCACGGCGAGTTCGCGATAGGCCCAGACCTCGGTGAGCACGAAGCGCCCGCCGAGCAGCCGCGCAGCGTCGGCAAGGTCGCCCGCTTCGAGGCCGAGCGGAGCCACGAGCGGCAGGAACGCCCAGCCGAGGATGCGCGCCACCGAAAGCGGTCCGCCGAGACTCTCCGCCCACGGCCGCGACGCCGCGGCGAGCGCGAGATCGGCGAGGCCGACGATGCCCAGCACGGCGACGAGCAGACCCGCGATGCCGGCCGCGAGCTTGATCCCGTCCCACGAACCCTCGGCGAGCGCGCCCATGACGCTCTCGTGGCGGCGCTCATCCGCGGTGCGCGGCACCGAGCCGAGCGTCTCGGGCGACTCGCGCTCGGGAAGCATGAGCTTCGCCACGAGCACAGCCGCCGGAATCGAGAGCAAGGACGCCGAGACGAGATGGCCCGCGATCTGCGGGAACACCGAGCCGAGAAAAAGCACGTAGAGCGCGAGCGTCGTCGAGGCGACCGTCGCCATCGAGCAGGTCAGCAGGAGCAGCAGCTCCGAGCGGGTCATGCGCTCGAGAAAGGGCTTGACGGTCGTTGCCGACTCGACGCCCACGAAGACGTTCGAGGCGCCCGCGAGCGCCTCCGCGCCCGAAAGTCGCAGTGACGAGCGGAAGGCGCGCGCGAGCAGGCGGACGACGGGTTGCATGACCCGCAGGTGATAAAGCGCTGCCATCAGCGCCGCGAAGAAGATCACTGCGGGCAGCACCTGTGTCGCGAAGACGAATCCCACGGAGGTCTCG
>CAZPJJ010000362.1:0-4692 GCA_964586535.1 uncultured Acidobacteriota bacterium
CTTGGGGGGCGTCCTTGCCGCGAGCCAGCGCGGGGACGACTGCCAGGGACACGAGCACGAACGCGGCGACGACGAGCGGGGTGAGCGAGCGACGCATGGGGGCCCCTTCTTTCTGGCCGTCTTCGTTCTGGCCGTCGTGGCCCGTCGCGACCCTGGCGTGCGGTGCGAGCGAGGGGCCTACGAGCGTCCCGTGACCGACCGGACGGACAGCGTCACCTTGCCACCGACCTCGGTCACCCGCAACTCGACGTCCTTGCCGCCGTTGCGCTCTTTCGCGCGGGCGAGGAGCTCGCCCACCTTGTTGGCGAAGGGGGCGTACGAGAGCGACGAGATCGACTGCCCGCGCGCCTTGCGTGCCTTGCGATAGGCCGAGTAGACGTCGCGCATCTGGTCGCCGGTCGTGCTTCCTTCGCGGGCCGTCGTGGCGAGGAGCACCTGCGGCTTCGAGATGTCCGCGACGGCGCGCTCCGCGGCGCGGTCGGGCACGCCCGAGCCGCCGTAGCGGTGGCGCAGGCTGACGCCCTGCTCCTCGAGCTGCCGGCGGCGGCGCGCCCAGCGCTCTTGACTGGTGCGATAGCGGTGGACGAGCGTGTTGAAGCGGTAGCGGTCAGAAGTCTGGCGCGGCGGCGACTTCTGGTAGTGGCGAATGATCGCTTCGGTTTCGTTCTGCGTGCGGGTGGGCGGCCAGCGGATCTGCTGGCTGAAGAACATCTCGTACTCGATGCCGAGCTTCTTCATCGTCTTGTCGAGCAGCTCGAGATCGGCGCGCGCCTCGGTCGGCGTGAAGAGTGAGTCGCCCACGGTGGTCTTCCTCTTGGTTCCGCGACGCCGCCTTCGGGAGCCGCGGCGCCTGACGCCAAAGGTGGCGCCGCCGCGCGCCGTTAACCACCCTCGCGCCGCACGAAATCCCGCTCCGGCAACGGTGGATCGCGGGTCGCGCCTCCCCCACAATCTTCCACTCACCGCATCGGGGAGCCGCAGCGCTCCGAAGGTGTTCATGATGGATCGTCGCAGCCAGATCCCCTCGGTCGACCGGCTTCTCGCGCACCCCCTCGTCGAGCCCTTGCTCGCGCGCTGGGCGCGCGCCGCGGTCGTCGCGGTCGTGCGCGGCGTGCTCGGCGAGGCGCGCGCGACGATCGCGGGGGGCGGCGAGGCGCCCGAGGCGGACGCCCTCGCGGACGCCGTGGCGCAGCGCTTCGCCGCGCTCGACCGGCCCGGCCCGCGCTGGATGATCAACGCGACGGGCGTCGTCGTGCACACCAACCTCGGGCGCGCGCCGCTCGCCGCGCAGGCCGCCGAGCGCGTGGCGTTCCTGGCCTCGCACTACAACGACCTCGAGTTCGACGTCGAGCGCGGCGTGCGCGGCAGCCGCCAGTCGCACGCGGCGCCGTGGCTGGAGGCGCTCTTCCCGGGGCACGCGGCTCTCGCCGTCAACAACAACGCGGCGGCGGTGATGCTCGCGCTCAACACGCTGGCGATGGGGAAGGGCGTCGCCATCAGCCGCGGCGAGCTGGTCGAGATCGGCGGGTCGTTCCGCGTGCCGGAGATCCTCGAGCGCTCGGGCGCGCGGCTCGTCGAGATCGGCACGACGAATCGCACGCACCTGCGCGACTACGAGGCGGTCGCCGGAAGCAGCGCGTCGCTGATCCTCAAGGTGTGGCCGAGCAACTACCGCATCGTCGGCTTCACGAAGTCGGTCGGCGTGCGTGAGCTCGCCGAACTCGCGGCGCGCGCGGGCGTACCGCTTCTCGTCGATCAGGGGTGCGGGCGGCTCTTCCGCGACGCGGCGGGTCCCGACTCGGAGCTCTCGGTGGAGGAGCTGCTCGAAGACGGCGCGGATCTGGTCTGCTTCTCGGGCGACAAGATGCTCGGCGGGCCGCAGGCGGGGATCCTCGTCGGCAAGCCCGAGCTCGTGCGCGCCTGCGCGAAGAACCCGCTCGCGCGTGCGCTGCGCCTCGACAAGATGACGCTCGCCGCGCTCTCCCTCACGCTGCGCGCGTGGCTCGCGCCCGATGCGGGACGCAGCGTGCTGCCCGTGCCGCGCATGCTCTCGCTCGCCATCGAGGAACTCGAGCGACGCGCGCGCTCCCTCGCCGCCGCGATCGCCGACCGCACGCCGGGCCTCGAGCCCGAGGTGCGCCGCGGCGTCTCGCGCGTCGGCGGCGGCGCGGCGCCCGAAGAGGACCTGCCGACGTGGATCGTCGCGCTGCGCGCCCCGGGCGGCTCCGCCGATCGCGCGCTCGCGCGGCTGCGCCGCCACGATCCGCCGGTCGTCGCGCGCATCGAGGACGAGCGCATCGTCCTCGACCCGCGCACGCTGCAGGACGGCGAGGATGCGATCGTCGTTGCCGCGCTCGCGTCGCTCGTCGCGGGTCCGTGAGCCATCCCGCTTGCGGGACGCCTGCGCGGCAGGGGCGGTAAACTGGCGCCGTGTCCTGAGTACCCTCTCGATGAGGAGCTGTCCCATGCCGGAGCCCGGCCAGGGTGAACCGCGCGGCCCTCTGACCTACGCGGACTACGCCGCTCTCCCCGACGACGATCGACAGCATCAGCTCGTCCTCGGGGAGCTCGTCGTGACGCCATCACCGACGCGCTGGCATCAAGAGGTCGTCGGAGAAGTGTTCGCGAAGCTCCGAGCGCTCAGCGAGGAGCGAGGACTGGGCTCGGTCCTGGTATCGCCGCTCGACGTCGTTTTCGACGATCACACGGTGCTGCAGCCGGACGTGCTCTTCGTGTCGCGCGCCCGCGCGTCGATCCTTCGCGACGCGAACGTGATGGGCGCACCGGATCTCTGCGTCGAGGTGCTCTCGCCCGGCAGCGAGGCGCTCGATCGCGTGCGCAAGCTGGATCTCTACGCGCGTCACGGCGTCGGTCACTACTGGATCTTCGACGTCGCGGCGCGGTCGATCGAAGAGTACGTGCTCGCGGGCGCGTGCTATCGCGTGCGCAGCGTCACCGGCAACGACGAGGTGTTTCGGCCCGCGCTCTTCCCCGCGTGGGAGTTCCGGCTCGCGCCCCTGGGGCTGCCCGCCTGACGCCGACGGCGCATCGCGTCGTGTCGCGCTCAGCCCGAGTGGCGCACGTGGACGACGTCGCCGTCCTGGACGACGTACTCCTTGCCCTCGAGCCGCAGCCACGCCTTCTCCTTGGCGACGGCCATCGTCTTCGCCTCGACCATCTTGTCCCAGGGGATGACCTCGGCGCGGATGAAGCCCTTCTCGAGGTCCGAGTGGATCGCGCCCGCCGCCGCGCGCGCCGGCGTGCCGTGCGGGATCGTCCACGCCCGGCATTCGTCTTCGCCGACCGTGAAGAACGACATCAGCCCCAGCAGGTGATAGCTCGCGCGGATCAGGCGATCGAGCGCCGGCTCGGCGATGCCGAGGTCGGCGCGGAAGATCTCCGCCTCGTCGGCGGAGAGGCGCGCGATCTCTTCTTCGATGCGCGCCGAGAGCGCGACGCACTCGAGGCCGCGGCGTCCCTCGAGCGCGGGCAGGCCCAGGTCGGTGGGCGTGGCGTTGACGCGCGCGGCGTCGCCCTCGGCGAGATTGACCGCGACGAGCAGCGGCTTGCCCGAGAGGAATGCATAGCCGCGCAGCGTGCGCTTCTCCTCGACCGTCAGGTCCAGGTCGCGCAGCGCCTTTTCGCTCTCGAGGTGCGCGAGGCAGCGCGCCATCAGCTCGCGCTCTTTCTTGTCCTCGGGCTTGTTCGTCTTGGGGATCATCGCGTCGAGGCGCTCCAGCCGCCGCTGCGCGACCTCGATGTCGGCGAGCAGGAACTCCGTCTCCATCAGGTCCAGGTCGCGTGCGATATCGATCGAGCCGTCCGGGTGCGGGTCCGCTTCGTCGTCCCAGGCGCGCAGCACCATGACGAGCGCGTCGGCCGGGCGCAGCGCGTTGAGCACCGGGTTGTCGGCGCGGTTGGAGGTGCGCTCCATCGGGGCCAGGTCGACATAGGTGACCGTCGCGGGCGTGAACTTCTTCGGCTTGAAGAGCGCCGCGAGCTGGTCGAGCCGCGCGTCGGGGACGCGCGCGATGCCGCGGCGCGTTTCGACGCGAGCCCCCTGCGGGATCTCGTTGCCGGTGAGGATCTGCCAGAGCGTGGTCTTGCCCGAGCGGGTCAGCCCGCAGAGCGCGATTTCCATCAGGGGGTCCCTCGCATGCTTCAGAAGCGCGGGCGATCCGGGCTACCATCGCGGCGGCGCGGTGCCGAGCGCCCGGTATTGGATAGCGCGGCCGGTCGAGGCGCAAGCGACGAGGCGCGGCGCCGTGCGGCGAGCCGGCGGGCGCGCCCGCGGCCGGGGGCACCGGGGCGCGGGCATGCGGGCTCGCAGGGGCCAGGCGAGGGCAGGCGAGGCCAGGCGAGGAGGAGTCGCGGTGATCGAAGGCGTCAAGGTCGAGCCCCTCATCACGCGTCTCGACGAGCGCGGACGCGAGGCGCATCTCTTCCGCGCCGACGAGGCCGAGGCCGTGCGCTTCGGGCAGGTCCAGCTCACCTCGCTCTTCCCGGGCGCGATCAAGGCGTGGCGGCGCCATCGCGTGCGCACCGACGTCGTCGCCTGCGTGCAGGGGACGGTGCGTCTCGGGCTCTACGACGCGCGCGACGAGTCGCCGAGCTCTGGGCTCGCCATCGAGATCTTCCTCGGGCCGCACAACCCCGTGCGCGTCACCATTCCGCCGCGCGTGTGGTTCGGGT
>CAZPJJ010000363.1:0-4677 GCA_964586535.1 uncultured Acidobacteriota bacterium
CCCGCGGCTATCCTCGCGCTGGGCGCACTCGTTCGCGGCGATACGCCGCACTTCGAATATCTTGCGACCGAAGCAACGCGCCTCATCGCCCAGGTCTCGGCCGAGACCGGCATCCCGATCGCGAACGGGCTTCTCACCTGCGATTCGATGGATCAAGCCTTGGATCGAGCCGGCGGCAAGTCGGGTAACAAGGGCTTCGAAGCCGCGATGACGGCCATCGAGATGGCCAACCTCAGTCGCCTGCTCGGCGCGTGACGCTTCGGAGGCATCCGGCATGACCGGACCTGTGCGCGGCCCACGTCACGTCGCTCGTGAGGCCGCCTTGAGGATCCTTTATCAGGCCGAGCTCTCGGGGGACGCCCTCGAGAGCGTCATCACGTCGCTTTTCGAGGGGAGCCTCAAGGACGCCGACGACCTTCCGCTCGGAGCGGAAGCGCGGCGTTTCGCGGAGCGCCTCGTCCGCGGCGTCACGCGGCGACGCGAAGAACTCGACGCTCTTCTCCGTGCGGGTTCCGATCACTGGCGCATCGAGCGGATGGCGGCCGTGGATCGAAACGTGCTGCGCTTGGCCCTCTTCGAACTCCTCGACACGCCGGAGACGCCCGCTGCGGTGATCCTCGACGAAGCGGTGGAGTTGGCGAAGCTCTACGGGGGGCTCGAATCGGCCCGCTTCGTGAACGGCGTCGCGGACGGCATCCGCCGCCGTGTCGCCAGCGGGGAGATCGCCCGCCAATGACCCGCCGCTTCGCCGGAACGGTTGCCGCCGTCCTGCTCCTCCTTGGAGCGGGTTGCGGCTATCGGCTCGCGGGGCGGGCCACCGACGCGTCCTTTCTGCCGCCCGACGTGACGCGCATCGGCATCCCGACGTTCGAGAATCAGACCGACCAAGCCGACATCGACCAGCGCGTCACGGAAGCGCTCATCGACGAGTTCGTATCGCGCGGAAGGCGGCTCGAGGCCTATCCGAAGCGGGACGGCGTCGACGCCGTCCTCGAAGGCGTGATCACGGCCTATCGCGAATCCCCGGTCGCCTTCACGGAAGGGGGCCGCTACTCGCGCGTGGAGGTGACCGTCACCGCGAGGATCCGGCTCGTCAAAGCGTCGCCGGAGCGCGTGCTCTGGAGCCAGAACCATTTCGTGTTCCGCGAACAGTACGACGTCCCTGAGACCGCCGCGGACGAGTTCGCCCGCGAAGTCGTCGCGATCGACGACATCGCGGACGGTTTCGCGCGCACAGTCGTGACATCGATTCTCGAGGGTTTCTGAGCCGTGGAACGCACGGCAGCGGCTCTTTTCGCCGGCATCGAGAAGGGCGCGTGGCCCAAGGCGCTCGTGCTGCATGGTGACGACGGCGAGCAGATCCGCGGGATCGTGTCGCGGCTCGCGGCGGCGCTCGTCCGCGACGAACCCGACGCCGCGGTGGAGCGATTCGACAGCGGCGAGTTCGCGGGGGCTTTGGACGCGGTGAGGACGGGCGCTCTCTTCGGCGGCCACCGCCTCGTTGTCGTCAGCGGTGTCGAGTGGCTCGGCGCGAAGAGCGACGAGTCCGCACGCGAGGCGTTCACGCGTTACCTCGACGGTCCTCCCGCGCAGGGGACGCTCGTCCTGCTCGCGGAGAAGGTCGACGGTCGCGTCGCGCTCGTGAAACGGATGGAGAGGGAAGGCGCGCTGATTCCCTGCGCGCTCCCCAGCGAGCGCGAGATTCCGCGCTACCTCGCCGAGCGCGCGCGGGCGCGTGGACTCGAACTGCCGCCCGCTGCGATCCAAGCGCTGGCGGACGCCGTGGGAACCGACGCGGGACTCGCCGCCCGGGAACTCGACAAGCTCGTGCTCGTGGCACCCCGGCCGGGTCCGGATGGGGCTCCGGTGCGGCTCTCTCCGCAGCAGGTCGAAGCGATGCTCGGGCCCACGAAAGCAGTTGGCGCCTTCGCGCTCGAGGACGCGATCTTGCGCCGGGACGCAGCAGAGGCGCTCGAGACGCTGAGCCGCCACGTCGAAGCGGAAGGGGTGGGAAGCCCGCTGCCGCTGCTCGCGAGACTGGCGTCGATGGCGAGGCGATTGGCGGTCGCCGAGGGCGTCGCGCATCGTCGCGGCAGCGAGGACGACCTGCGGTCTCGGCTAGGCTGCCATCCCTTCGTGGCGAAGAAGTACTGGGAGGCGGCCCGGCAGGGAAGCGCGCGCGGCACGGACGGCCTCGCGGCGTGCGTCACGGCCGATCGCGCGCTCAAATCGGGAGGCGACGCGCGCTCGGCGCTGCGCACCGTCGTCTTGGCCCTGGTGGGAAGGACGACGTTGCGCGGGCAGCACGTCCGCCGGGCGCGCTGATGGCGGGCGCACCGTCAGGACGGGCACCGCGAGCGTGGCATCCGGTACGAGCGTCTACCGCGAAGCGAGTTCGAGGAGCGGGAGAGCGATGCAGCAACACGAGACGATTCTCATCATCGACTTCGGCAGCCAGGTCACCCAACTGATCGCGAGACGCGTGCGCGAGGCCGGCGTTTACGCAGAGATCGTCTCCGCGGCGGATGCCCTGGAACGCGTGAGCGGCCCCGAAGTTCGAGGGGTCATCCTTTCGGGAGGACCGGACTCCGTCTACGAGCCGGGCGCGCCCGACGTCCCCGACGGCGTCTTCGAGATCGACGTGCCGATTCTCGGCATCTGCTACGGCATGCAGCTTCTCGTGCACCGCACCGGCGGACGGGTCGCGCGGGCCGCGGAGCGGGAGTTCGGCCGGGCGCGGCTCGAGCACGAGAGCGGCTCGCGTCTTCTGGCGGGGTGGCCTCAGGAGAGCATCGTGTGGATGAGCCACGGTGACAGCATCGCCGCGCTTCCCGAGGGAATGACGCGGGTCGCCTGGACCGCGAGCGCACCCTACGCGGCGGTGGAGGACGAGCGGCGCCGTCGATACGGTGTTCAGTTCCACCCCGAGGTCAGGCACTCGGAGCACGGCGCCCATCTGCTGGCAACGTTTGCGCGGGAGATCTGCGCGTGCCGCGGCGACTGGTCGATGGCGATGTACGAAGAGGAAGCCATTGCCGAGATCCGCGAGCGCGTCGGTCCCGAGGATCGGGTGATCTGCGGCCTTTCGGGCGGAGTCGACTCGTCGGTGATGGCGTTGCTGGTGCACCGGGCGATTGGGGACCGTCTGCGCTGCGTTTTCGTCGACAACGGCCTTCTGCGCAAAGGGGAGGCCGAAGCCGTCGTCACGACCTTCCGGCAGCGCTACGGGATTCCCGTCGAGCACGTCGACGCGCGCGCCCTGTTTCTGCGCGCGCTCGCCGGCGTGACCGATCCCGAGGCCAAGCGACGCGCGATCGGACATGTGTTCATCGAAGTTTTCGATCGCTCGGCGTCGGCGGTGGGCGGACGGTTCCTCGCGCAGGGCACGATCTACCCCGATCGCATCGAATCGGCCTCGGTCGTCGGGAAGTCCGCGACGATCAAGACCCATCACAATGTGGGCGGTCTGCCCGAGCGGATGAAACTCTCGCTGCTCGAGCCCCTGCGCTGGCTCTTCAAGGACGAAGTGCGAGCTCTCGGGCGGCGTCTCGGTCTCGACAGGGCCTTCGTCGAGCGGCATCCGTTCCCGGGGCCCGGGCTCGCCGTGCGCTTGCTGGGCGAGGTGACGGAGGACTCGCTGGCGATCCTGCGCGAGGCGGATGCGATCTTTCGCGAAGAGCTGGACGCCGCGGGCTGGACCGACCGCACGTCTCAGGCATTCGCCGTCTTTCTTCCCGTCCGAACGGTCGGGGTCATGGGCGACGGACGCACTTACGAACACGTGATCGCCTTGCGCTCGGTCGACACCGACGATTTCATGACCGCCGACTGGTCTCGATTGCCGTACGATCTTCTCGGCAAAGTCGCGGGCCGCATCGTCGGAGAGGTGCGTGGCGTGAACCGCGTCGTCTACGACATCACGTCGAAGCCGCCGGCGACGATCGAATGGGAGTGAGCTCGTGGCGTCGCATCGGTTCGTGCACCTGCACAATCACACCGAGTACAGCCTTCTCGATGGTGCGCAGAAGATCCCGCAGCTGATTCGTCGCGCGAAGGAACTCGAGATGCCCGCGGTCGCGATGACGGACCACGGCAATCTCTTCGGCGCGATCAAGTTCTACAAAGAGGCCGAGAAGCAGGCCATCAAGGCGATCATCGGCTGCGAGGTCTACGTCGCGCCGGGCAGCCGCTTCGATCGCTCGCCCAATCAGGGGCCGCACAACAAGCCCTACTACCACCTGATCTTGCTCGCCGAGAACAACGACGGTTTCAAGAACCTGATGAAACTCGCGAGCTTCGCCTATACCGAAGGATTCTACTACCGGCCCCGGATCGACAAAGAGCTGCTTCGCGCGCACGCGAAGGGGCTCATTTGCCTGAGCGCGTGTCTTTCCGGGGAGATCCCGACCTACTTCCGCCGCGGCGATCCTGAAGGGGCCCGGCGGGCACTCGACAGTTATCTGGAGATCTTCGGCGAGCAGAACGTCTTTCTCGAGATCCAGGATCAGGGCATCCTCGACGAGAAGATCGTCAACGCGGGACTCGTGTCTCTGCACGACGCGACCGGGCTTCCGCTCGTGGCGACGAACGACTCGCACTTTCTCTGC
Source organism: uncultured Acidobacteriota bacterium (assembly GCA_964586535.1). Classification (GTDB taxonomy): domain Bacteria; phylum Acidobacteriota; class Polarisedimenticolia; order J045; family J045; genus CAZPJJ01. The sequence goes on from CAZPJJ010000363.1 coordinate 4,608, forward strand.
GCCGGCGACCACGCGGCGCACGACGTGCTGATCTGCATCGGCACCGGCAAGAAGCGGGACGACGAGTCCC
>CAZPJJ010000364.1:0-4666 GCA_964586535.1 uncultured Acidobacteriota bacterium
GGAGCGATTGCTCCTCGCGCGACTCAGGCTTGTCCCCCGCCGCCCGGGACGAGAGTGAAGGGATCGATACCGCTGCGGCGCAGCGCCAGCTCCCAGATGCGATCCGAGTCCTCGTCAAACACGAGCCGGTCGTCGCAGAGCAGCGGAACCCAGGAGCCGTCCGCGAGCTCGGACTCGAGTTGGCCTGCCCCCCACCCTGCGTAACCCGCGAAGCAGCGGACCCGCTGCGCGCCGCGTTCCGCGAGGATGCGAAGCCCCTCGAGTGCGGTGACCAATCGAATCCCCGGCGCGACTTCGATCTCGCCATCCTCTCCCGCCGCGAGGCAGGGCGATTCGCCGTGGAGGACGAGCAGGTGATTTTCGACCTCGACCGGACCGCCGAACATCATCGAGAGTTCGTCGCCTCCACGGTAAGTGATCCCCTGCGACTCGCAGAGCTCGCTCACCGAGAGCGTCGTCGGGCGATTGATGACCAGGCCGAACGAGCCTTGCTCGCTGCTGCGCAGCAAGAGCACGACCGTGCGGTAGAAGTTCGGATCCGCGAGCTGCGGCATCGCCGCGATGAATCCCGGCGCCAATTCCGATCGCGAAGCTCCCGGCACTCGCGCTCGTCCCACGCTCAGTCCTCCAGAAGGCCGGGATCGTACTCCGAGGGCGGGGCGAAGCCCATGAGCTGAAGCAACGTCGCGGCGACGTTCGCGAGACCGGCACGCGGAAGGTCGCCGCGCAGCGCGAGATCCCGGCCCGAGAAGTCGAGCACGAAGAACGGCACCGCGTTGAGCGTGTGCGACGTCTTCGGCTTCACGCGGCCGGTTTCGTCCCTGGACGGCTTTCCCGCCTTGTCGCGCTCGGCCATGTCATCCGAGTTGCCGTGATCCGCGGTGACGACCAAGGCGCCCTTCGCGGCGCGCACCGCGGGCAGCACGCGCCCGACCGAGAGATCGACGGCCTCGACCGCGAGCCGCGCCGATTGGAGGCTTCCGGTGTGGCCGACCATGTCGCCGGCCGCGAAGTTGATGCGCACGAAGCGATGACGGCCCGAGTGCACCGCTTCGATCCCGGCGTCCGCGCACTCGGCACTCTTCATCCACGGGCGCTGCTCGAAGGGAACGCGGTCGGAGGGGATCTCGAGATAGGTCTCGGTTGCCTCGTCGAACTTGCCCGAACGATTGCCGTTCCAGAAGTACGTGACGTGGCCGTACTTCTGCGTCTCCGAGCACGCGAACTGCGTCACGCCCGATCGGGCGAGCCGCTCGCCCAGCGTGCCTTCGATGGTCGGCGGCGAAACGAGGAAATGCTCGGGAAGTCCCAGATCGCCGTCGTACATCATCATCCCGGCGTAGAAGACGTCGGGCCGGCGGCCGCGGTCGAAGCGATCGAACGCGCCGCCTTCAGTGAAAGCACGCGAGATCTCGATCGCGCGATCGCCGCGGAAATTGAAGAAGACCACCGCGTCCCCGTCGACGATCGGGCCGACGGGCTTGCCGTCCTCGACGATGACGAACTCGGGCAGAAACTGATCGCCGATGCCCGGCGTCTCGGCGCGGAACGTCTCGATCGCGAGGCCGGCGCTTGAGAACGCGCGGCCACGTCCGTGGACGTGCGCGTTCCAGCCGCGCTCGACGATGGACCAATCAGCCTCGTAGCGGTCCATCGTCACCAGCATTCGGCCGCCTCCCGACGCGATCCGCGCGTCGGACTTGCCACGCGCGTTGACTTCGTCGAGGACGGCCTGGAGACGCTCGACGTAGATCGGCGCGGACGTCTCGGAGACGTCGCGGCCGTCGAGAAGCGCGTGGATGCGGACGTGGCGCACGCCCTCGGCTTCGGCGCGGCGGATCATCGCGTGCAGGTGCTTTTCGTGGGAGTGGACGTTGCCGTCCGAGAGCAGACCGATGAAGTGGAGGGTGCTCTCTCGTTCGCTGACGTGCGCGACGACGCGGCGCCACGTGCCTTCCCAGATCGAGCCGGACTCGATCGCCACGTCGACGAGCTTGGCGCCCTGATCGAAGACGCGCCCCGCGCCGAGGGCATTGTGGCCGACCTCGGAGTTGCCCATGTCCGCGTCGCTGGGAAGCCCGACGGCCGTTCCGTGCGCCCGCAGCGTCCGGAAGAGCGCCGTCCGCCGGAGCCCATCGAGGGTCGGCGTGTAGGCCTGCGCGACAGCGTCCCACTCGTCGCCGGGCCCTTCGCCGACGCCGTCGAGGATGAGCAGGACGACCGGTCCGGGAGGGGCGGGGAAGGGGGGGGGGGGGCGAAGATCGGGGAGCGGCTGCGAGGGGGGGGTGTGGGTCACGATGGGGAACCTCGTCGTTGGAGGGCTGGGGGGTGCGCCGTCCGCACCCCGGGGCGGCCTCCCCACTATATCCCCCACGGTGCATGGAAGATTGTGGACCCCGCTCAACGTGCCTTCCCCGGAAAGACGGCGGTTTCTCACGGCGCCAACGCGGAGATCCGCCCCGGACGGGGTGGGAACCCGCGGCTCGGGCGCCGGATTCGAGTCGCACTCCGCCTCAGCAGCCCGAACCCGTCCCGCGACGGAGAGCCGATCCGGAAAGTCGGCCCTGAGATGCAGTTTCGGGGTCGACCCCCACCAACAATCTTCCAAACACCGTGGGGGAGGTGGTTTGCCGAGGCCAGGAGCGGCCGGTACCCTTCCACCTCGACCCCGCCCGCGCCCCACCCTCACCGCGCCGCCCACGTCGGGCCGCCCGCAGACCCTCGGCCGGGCCAGGAGCCACTCGATGCGCATCTCCCATTTCTTCTGCATCGTCTCGCTCGCGCTGCCCGGCGCTGCTCTCGCGTCCGAGTCCATCCCCGAAGTCGTTGCCACGATCGGCGGCGCGAAGATCACCCGCGAGGACGTGTTGAAGGTGGCGGGCCCACAGCTCGCGAAGATCCGCCAAGACGAGTTCAACGCCGTCAGCGAAGCCGTGAACCGGCTCATCGAAGAGCGGCTCGTCGACGCGGCCGCAAAGAAGGCAGGCATCTCGATCGAGGACTACCTCAAGCGCGAGGTCGAGGCCAAGATTCCCGAGCCGACGCAGGCGCAAATCGCGGAGCTCTACGAGCAGGTCAAGACGCAGCGCAACGTCCAGGGCAAGAGCCTCGAAGAGATCCGCCCGCAGATCGTCGAGTACCTCAAGGGAAATGCCGGCCGCGAGACCTACGAAAAGCTCATCGGCCGCCTGCGCACCGAATCGAATGTCGTCGTCAATCTCGAACCGCCGCGTGTCAAGGTCGCCGAGGGGGGCAACCCCGCTCTGGGCTCCAGCACCGCGCCGGTGACGATCATCGCGTTCACCGACTACGAGTGCCCCTTCTGCAGCCGCGCCGAAGACACGATGGTCAAGATTCTCGAGACCTACAAAGACAAGGTGCGCGTCGTCGTCCGCGACTTCCCGCTCGACTTCCACCAGAACGCCCAGAAGGCTCACGAAGCCGCCGGGTGCGCGCTCGAGCAGGGCAAGTTCGCCGCGATGCACGAGAAGCTCTTCAAGAACCAGCGCGCGCTCCAGGTGCCGCAACTCAAGCAGTATGCTGAGCAGATCGGCCTCGACGCGGCAAAGTTCGCGGAGTGCCTCGACTCCGGCAAGCGCGCGAGCGAGGTCAGGCAGGATTTGGCCGACGGCTCCGCGGTCGGCGTCACGGGAACGCCCGCGTTCTTCGTCAATGGCCAGTTGCTGAGCGGGGCGCTGCCCTTCGAGGACTTCGCCAAGGTGATCGACGCCGAACTCGAGCGCGCCGCGAAGAAGAGCGCCAAGAAGAGCTGATTCCCGGGAGGCGCCCAGGGGCGCGCCGCGAACTCGGGCCGCGCCCCACCTCCCTCCACCTTGCCGGTCCCTGTGCCGGCTCCCGCCAATAGCTGCCCCGCCCGCTCTCCTCGCGCACGACCCTCACTTGGGCGATCCGGGGCGGCCTGATACCATCGCGCGGTTTCGCGGTTCGTTCAGGTCGCAAAAGACCGCGCCGGCAGTGCGAGCAGGATGGCGCACGGCGGGCGGGCGGTGACGGCTCCGGCCCGCGAATACCTCCGGCGCACGAAGAGACGACGCGGAGCTTCGCGTCCCGCACAGGAGTCCCGATGCCCCAGAAGCCGATCCGGACCTTCGAGGTCTCTCAGCTCCAGGTGCTCGACGAGACGGGCAAGATCGACAAGAAGCTCGATCCACAGCTCGGCGACGACAAACTGCTCGCTCTCTACCGCGGCATGGTCATGGCCCGCGAGGCCGACCAACGCATGCTCAGGCTCCAACGTCAGGGGCGTCTCGGGACCTTCTCGCCGTCGACGGGCCAAGAGGCCGCGTCCTGCGGACCGGCGCTCGCAATGACCGAAAAGGACTGGTTCGTGCCGGCGTTCCGCGAGTTGGGCGGCATGTTGATGCGCGGCGTTCCCTTCCATCGCGTGCTGCTTTTCTGGGGCGGGTGGGAACACGGCAATATCTTCCCTGGGCTCGAGCGCACGCTTCCGATTGCCGTGATCGTCGCCTCGCAGATTCCGCACGCGACGGGGCTCGCCTACGCTCTCAAGGTGCGCGGCGAGCGCGATGCCGGCGTCGTCTGCTGGTTCGGCGACGGAGCCACATCCGAGGGCGACTTCCACGAGGGCGTCAACTTCGCAGCGGTCTGGCGCGCGCCCGTCGTTTTCGTCTGTCAGAACAACCAG
>CAZPJJ010000365.1:0-4652 GCA_964586535.1 uncultured Acidobacteriota bacterium
CCACGAGCCGGCGCACCATCTTCCACAGGAAGTGCGAAGCGACGATGCGCACGAGGACCACGTCGCCGGCGCGCTGCACCTCCGCCCGATCGACGACGACGATCGTGCTGGTCTGCCCTTCGGGCTCTTCGCAGAAGGCGCGAAAGTCGTGGCGGCCCGCGATTCGTGATGCGGCGTCGCGCAGCCGAGCCTCGTCGAGATCGCGCTTGATCCACCACACCAGGTCGCGGCCGAAAGCCGTCCGGCGCCGCGCGATCTGGTAAAGGTACGAGCGCGCCTCGGCGTCGTGCCGCGCGTGAAAGCGCTCGGGGGCGCGCTCGATCGACCGCACGTGGATGTCGTGGGGGAGCGCGTCGTTCGCGTCGCGCCGCAGGCGCTCGGTTTCGAGTGGCTGCGTCAAGCGCAAATGGGCCACCTGCCCGAGCGCGTGGACGCCGCGATCGGTGCGCCCCGCACCGCCGATCTCGATCACGTCGGCGCCGGCCGCGACGAGGGCCTCGCGCATCACGCCGACGATCGTCCGCGTGTTGCGCTGATCCTGCCAGCCGCCGTAGCGCGTGCCTTGATATTCGATCGTGAGGCGGTAGTTCGGCATCAGCGGGACTCCGGTCCCGGCGCCAGGTCGACCGGTCCGATGCTCGAAGAGCGCAGGTGGAGATCGCGCTGCGGGAAGGGCACTTCGATGCCGGCGTTCCGCAGCGCGTCGTGCACAGCGATCTTCGCGTTGCTGACGATCACCGGCCATCCCTCGGCCTTGTTGATCCAAAAGCGCAATTCGAAATCGAGCGAGCTCTCGCCGAACGCGCGGAAGAGCGCCACCGGCCGCGGATCCTCGAGCGCCTCCGGCACCTCTTCGAGCGCGCCCAGGAGCGTCTCGATCACGAGCCGCGGGTCGGTCCCGTAGGCGACGCCCACCGGGACATCGATGCGGCGCAGCACGTCCGAGAGCGTCCAGTTGATCAGTTCGCCGGCGAGCAGGTTGCCGTTGGGGATGATCACCTCGGAGCCGTTGAAGGTGCGGATCGTGCTCGCGCGAATGCCGATGCGCTTCACGATGCCGAGAAGCTCACCCACTTCGACTTCGTCGCCGATCTGCACCGGCCGCTCGAACGCGAGGATCAGTCCCGAGACGAAGTTGTTGACGAGGGTCTGCAGGCCGAAGCCGATGCCGACGCCGAGCGCGCTCGCGACGAGAGCGATACGGTCGATCTGGATGCCGGCGGCCGCGGCAGCGAAGAGCACGCCGATCGCGATGACGCCGTAGTTGACGAGCATCGCGACGGTCTCCGGGATGCCGCGCGCCAGGTGCATGCGCGGGAAGACGTCGTCGCGCAGCACCACTCGCAGCGCGCGCGAAAAGTACACGGCGATGACGAGCGCCGCAAAGAAGGCGAGCACGTCGCCGAGCGAGATCGTCAGCGATCCGATCGAGAGGTCATAGGCGAGAACCGTCGTGATCGCGGCCCAGGTGGGGCTCCATACGCCCGCCAGCGAGAGCGTGATGATCAGGAAGAGCGCCAGCGCGAAAAGCCGCAGCAGTCGCGAAAATCCGCGCGAGATCGCCGCGGAGTGGATCGAGACGACGCGCAAGGACGCGAGTACCGGCAGCCGCAGCAGCAGCGCGAAGATGCCTCCGAGCGCGAGCGTCGCCGCGAAGAGCACGAGCGCGAGATAGGTCGCGCCGAGGGTCGTGGCCGTCATCAGCGTCGAGAGCCGCACGAAGCCGAGGATGTTGCCCCCGAGCGAGAAGACGCAGATCGCGGCGCCGACCGCGGCGGCGGCGCGGACGATGCGCTGGCCGCGGAGCGCAGTGACGGCCGTTGCGACGACGGAGCGGCGGATCCAGAGGAACTCGACGATCGCCGCGACCGTCACGACAACGAGCAGAAGCCGTTGGAGGCTCGAGCCGTCGACGGCGAGCTTGCGCGCTTGATCGAGCACGAAGAGGACGAGGAGCCCGTAGTAGGGCCCGCGCTTCGCGCCGATGAGGGCGCGCGGCAGCAAGCGAATCGCGGGCAGGAAGATCAGCAAGGCATTGAGGTCGAAGATCACCAGCGATGCGCGGGGGTAGAGCCAGGGGGTCAAGACGAGCGCCGCGAGCAGCGACGATGCGATGGGACGCTTGAGGATGCGCGCCGCGGCCTGCATCGCGTCGTCGCCGGCGGCGAGCTCTTGGACCGGCGAGCGGCGCGAGACGACGACCATCGTCACGAACAACGCGGCGAGGAAGGCGAGGTGGAGCAGGAGTCGCGAGCCGTAGGATTCGCGCAGATCGTTGACACCGCGCAACACCTGTTTGGTCGAGCGGTTCAACGCGGCGCCGAGCCCGCGTTCCGCGCTGTCGACTTCAAGATTCCAGATCGGTCCCTGGTCGGCGGTGAAGACGCGGCGCGCCGCCTCTTCGCGCGTGGCGGCGAGGATTTCCAGCGCCGACTCGACCGTGACCTGCAGGTCCGAGACTCTGCCCAGGACTCCGGCGACCTGATCGCGGGGCCCCCGCAGTTCCTCCTCGGCTTTCTCGATCGCGCTCAGCGTCTGCGAGACGCGCTCGATGAGCGCGGGCGGAAAGTCCTCCGCGACGGCAAGCGCGCGCGTGCGCTCCCAGCGATCGCGGAGTTCCCGCAACGAGGCCGCGTCGGCTTCGAGTTCGCGCCCGGATTTCTCGATCGGCCGGAGCGCGCGCCGGAGGTCGTCCTGCGCGATTTCCCAGCGCAGTTGCAGAGCGCCGAGGAATCGGTCGGAGAGCGTCGCCAAGTCGCGCGTCGACGTGAAGGTCTCGATGCGGCCGATCGACGCGGCGAGCTCGTCGATCCCGGCGCGGGAGGCTTCGATCCACGCGGGGTCCGCGATCTTGGCGCGCACCTTGCGGATGACGCCCGAAGCGCGCTCGGCGGCTCGCGGAATCTCCGTCGCGGTGAAGGGCGGGGGAGGCGGCGCGGGGGCCTCGGTGGACGAGGCCGCCGGCGTCGTAGGCTCGGCATCTTGGGGCGCGTCCTGGGCGCGTCCCGTGCCGACCGAGAGCCCGGCGAGCAGGGCGCAGAACGCCGTGGTCACGAGTCGAAAGCGACCGACGCGGGTCACGGGGGATCCTCCGGAGTAAGACCGAGGCAGCGCGACTCTATCACCGCCGTCCGGAATCGCTGCCTCCCGCGCGACGGGTGCGGCATCCCGCGCAGGGGAGGTCCCCTTGCGACGGAGCGTGCCGGCTCTCCTGCACTTGGCGTAGGCTCGCCGCATGAGTCCCGACCGTCCTCTGCCCCCGCTCGCAACGCTCCACGAGCATCTTCGCCAGCGGCGTCTCCGCTCTCGCGATCTCGTCGAGCGGGCGCTCGACATCGTCGAGCGCTCACCGTGGGGCGCGTTCGTCGAGGTCGCCGCCGCTCGCGCGCGCCATGTCGCCGATCGCGCCGACGAAAGGCTCGATCGCGGCAAGCGTGTCGGGCCGCTCACCGGCATCCCATGGTCGGCGAAAGATCTCTATGGAGTGCCGGGCACGCGCACACGAGCGGGTTCGCCGCGGCCACTGCCGAAGGTATGGGAGCGCGCGGGGCCCCTCGTCGCGCATCTCGCGCTCGCCGGCGCCCCCTGCATCGGCAAGACGCACACCGTCGAGTTCGCGTTCGGCGGCCTCGGCACCAACCCTCATCATCCCGTGCCGCGCAACCCTTGCGATCCCGTCACGCCGCGCGTCCCCGGAGGATCGAGCTCCGGAGCCGGCGCGAGTATCCGCGAGGGCTCGTCCCTCCTTGCGCTCGCGACCGACACGTCGGGATCGGTTCGCGTGCCTGCGAGCTTCACCGGAACGGTGGGACTGAAGACGACGCACGGAGAGTGGCCGACCCGGGGCATCGTGCCGCTCTCGCCGGTTCTCGACACCGCGGGAATCCTCACTCGCACGGTCCACGACGCCGCGTTCGCCTACGCCGCGCTCGATCCGATCCTGCGCACCGGAGGCACAGGTCCTTGGGAAGCGTTTCATGCGATCGAGTCCATGGCAGAGGCGTGCCTTCCGCTCGGCATCCCGCGGCACTTGTTCTGGGACGACTGCGAGCCGGGCATCGCCGAGGCCGTGATGGACGCGCTACGCGCCGCCGAGCGCGTCGGCGCCGTCTCGCTGCGCGAGGTCGATTTTCCGGTCGCGAACGACGTGTACGAGCTCTTTCTGAGCGGCGGCCCGGCAGCGTACGACCTGCTCTCGTTTCTCGATCGCGAACTTCCCGATTGGCTGCCGACGCTCGATCCAAACGTCAGCGCGCGTCTCGCGCCATCGCGCTTGCTCGACGAAGCCGAGTACCAGCAGCGCCGCGAGCGCGTGAAGCGGCTCGCGGCGCGGGCGGTTCGCGCCTGGTCCGAGGCGCGCGTCGCCGCGCTCGTCGCGCCCACCGTGCCCATCGGCCCTCCCGCGCTCGCTGACGTCGCGACCCCCGAGGGCTACGCGCGCCACAACGTACTGGCGCTGCGCAACACCTGCATCGCGAGCTACGGGAGTCTCTGCGCCGTCAGCCTTCCCTGCGGCGCCGACGCGCGGGGACTTCCCGTCGGGCTGCAGGTGATGACCGGGCCCACCTTCGAGATGCTCGCGCTCGCCGCCGGCCTAGCGCTCGAACGCACGATCGCCGCTCGCTGAGCGAACCCCGCCATGGAACGGTCGC
>CAZPJJ010000366.1:0-4637 GCA_964586535.1 uncultured Acidobacteriota bacterium
CCGCCGCGTCGCCGATCTCGAAGCGGAGATCGGCTGGTTCTGCGCGATCGCCCGCGACGCCGCCCGCGACGCCGCCGACCCGGGGGTTCACATCGACGCCATCGAAGCGCGGCTCGGGCTGCTCCTCCGCACCGCTCGCGCCGTCGATCAGGCTCTCGCCCGCGCGGAACAATCCGCCGACCGCGAACTCGCGTTCCGCTGGTCCGAGGCGCGCCGCGCTCTCTCCCTCGCGGCCCGCGCCACCGGCGTCACCCTCGAATCCCCCTGATCCCCGACCGGCGACTCAGACGGACAGGCGACTCAGAGGGACAGGCGAAAGCCCGGACTATTCATGAAACCTGAGCTGAAAATGCCGCAGATGCCCGTCGGATGGGCCGCACGTAGGGCTGCGCAGACGAGGTGTAGCCGGAGGTTCCACCGCAGTCTGCGCAGACCGAGTACGGCCCAGAACGAGCGACAGCGAGTGGCCGGCGGGCAGATCCGGCATTTTCGGCCAGGGCTTCGTGAATAGTCCGGGCTAGGGGGGACAGTCGAGTGAATTCGACTGTCCCCGTGTCGTCTCTGATTCGTGAGGTGTCGATCAGCCCTTGTGGGCGGCGATCTGTTCCTTCATCCAGCCCGTCGTGACGCTCTTCGGGCGCTCGAGCGGCAGGTGCAGTGCGCGGTCCCAGGTGAGCGAGGCGAGCGTGCCGAGCGCGCGGGAGACGCCGAAGAGAACGGTGTAGAAGTCGAACTCGGTCATGCCGTAGTAAGTGAGCAGGCAGCCCGAGTGCGCATCGACGTTCGGCCAGGGGTTCTTCGCCTTGCCCTGTTCCTGGAGGATCGGCGGCACGATCGCGTAGAGCGTGCTGACGATCTTGAAGAGCGGATCGTTGGGCAGGTGCTTGAGCGCGAACTCGCGCTGCGCCATGTAGCGCGGGTCCGTCTTGCGCAGCACCGCGTGGCCGTAGCCGGGGACGACCTGGCCGGAATTGAGCGTCTCCCACACGTACTTGGTGATCTGCTCCTTGGTGGGGACGCCGCCGCCCAGCTTCTCGCGCAGCTCGGTGATCCAGCGCAGCACTTCCTGATTGGCGAGGCCGTGCAGCGGACCCGCGAGGCCGTTCATGCCCGCAGCGAGGGCGAGGTAGGGATCGGAGAGCGCGGATCCGACGAGGTGGATCGTGTGCGCGCTCACGTTGCCGCCCTCATGATCCGAATGCAGCACCATGTAGAGCCGCATCAGCTCTTTGAACTCGAGCGAATCGAAGCCGAGCATGTGGGCGAGATTCGCTGCCCAGTCCACGTTCTTGGGCGCGGGCGCAATGTGATCGCCGTTCTTGTAGCTGCGGCGATAGATGTAGGCGGCGAGGAGCGGCAGGTTGGCGATGAGGTTGTTCGCATCCTCGAAAGTCGCCTGCCAGTAGTCGTCCTTCTTCATGCCCTCGCGGTACTTGTGCGCGAAGACCGACTCGGTCTGCATCGCCTGAATTCCCAGCGCGAACTGCGTCATCGGATGCGCGTCGGTGGGCATCGCGTCGAGCACCTTCTTACAGTGATCGGGAAGGCCTTCACGCTCGCGCCACTCGCGCGTGATCGCGCGCGCGTCCGCTTCGGTCGGCAGGTCGCCCGTGACGAGTAGGTAGAAGAGGCCCTCGGGCAGCGGCTCTTCGCCGTCGCCGGCGTTCGGCAGCGTCTGGCGCAGTTCGGGGATCGCGCGCCCGCGGAAACGAATACCCTCGTTCGGATCGAGGGCGGAGGTCTCCGTCACCATGCACTTGATGCCGCGCATGCCTCCGTAGGCCTGCGAGATCGTGACGTCGGAGATCTTCAATTCGCCGTGTTCCTTGAGGATCTGCGTGACCTCTTTCTGCATCGGCGGGATCTTGCTCGCGAGGACGTCCTTCAAGCTCGGCATGGTGTCACCCGTGTCGCGCACGCCGTCGCCAGACCACGCGCGCTGGAAAGTTGAAGATGTCGGAGCGCGCGCTCGGAAAACGCCGCACGCGCACGTGCATGAACCTGCCAAATCATAGATCGGCTCAGCACGCGGAACCACCGCGAGCGGCGCTCATTGTCGCGGTAAATCGCGCGATAAGGCGAGCTTAGCGCAATTATGCGACCAGTGTGGCGCGTGGCGCTCCTTCGATCGAGAAACGCCTGGTGAAGCGACCGACGATTCCGGCCCGGCGCCTACCCGTCACGCCGGATAGCGCCCCGTGATGTAGTCCTGCAGATAGTGCACTTCGGCTTCGCGCGCCTTCGAGATGTGTTTGACGAGGTCGCCCAGCGAGACGATCCCGGCCAAGGCGCCGTTTTCGAGGACGGGGAGGTGCCGGATGCGCTGGGCGGTCATGACCGCCATGCACGACTCGACGTCCTCGCCGATGTCGACGACGACCACGCGGGGCGTCATCACCTCGCGCACGCGGGTCGTCCGCGACGAGCGGCCTTCGAGCGCGATCTTCCGCAGGTAGTCGCGCTCGGTGATGATCCCGACGATGGTCCCGCCGTCGAGCACCAAGAGCGACCCGACGTTGTGGGTGACCATCTCCCCGATCGCCTCGAAGACGGTGACTTCCGGCCCGATGCTGCGGACCGTCCTGCCTTTGGACTCCAGAATCGAGGCCACGGTGTTCGGCATGGCTTACGTCCTCCTTGGAGCCCCTTAACCATACCCCCGCGCGAGGCTTCACGGAAGCGGGAAGTTCCGCAGGCTCTCCGCCGTGGCCGTCTCCGCCAACGAGCGCTCGAAGGGAGCCGCCGCGACGCCGCCGGGGTATTCCGCGAGCGTCCGGACGAACGCGCGATGCTCGCGCCCCTCCCGGTACGCCGGCTCCCGCGGCGGATGTCGCAGATAGCGCTCGATGAGCCCCACGTCGCCGTCGACCAGCATGGTCACCGAGTAGGTCAGCAGGTCGCGGGTCCGGTGCATGCAGGATCCAGCAAACTTCCGCCCGCCGATCGCCAGGTCCGAGACGCCCTCCTGCCTGACGTCTCGAATGCCCAGACCGTCGAGCACGTGGGCGAGCCACGCCGAGATCCACGCAAAGTGCGACTTGATCCCGCCCAGCCCCTCCACGGGCAGAGCCGCGCAGAGGATCACGTTTCCGGGATCGAGCACGACCGAGCAGCCGCCGCCGCGCCGGCGCAAGAGCGGCACGCGGTCCGCGCGGCACCGGTCGAGATCGAGTTCGACCACGGCGTCGCTCCCCGAGCCAAGCACCACGACCGCGCGATCGAGCCTGTAGACGCGAACGCGCGCGGTACCATCCGCGCGCGTCGCTTCGATCGTGGCGTCGTCGTGGTCCCAGCGCACGACGCCGAGCGCCGTGTCCTCCGCGCTCACCGCCGGGGCAGGTGGACGCAGTGCCCCAGCGCCACCTCGGCCGCTTCCATCATCGCCTCCGAGAGCGTCGGGTGCGGGTGCACCGTGGCGGCCATGTCCTCGAGCGTCGCGCCCATCTCGATCGCCAGCGCGGCCTCGGCAATCATGTCCGATGCGTGCGGGCCCACGAGTCCCACACCCAGCACGAGGCCGCTCGCTCTGTCGGCGATCACCTTCGCGAAGCCGTCGATACGCGCCATCGCCCGCGCGCGTCCGAGCGCCGAGAGCGGGAACTTCCCGACGACGATCTCGAGCCCTTCTGCGTTCGCCTCGGCCTCGGTGACTCCGGCCCAGGCGAGTTCGGGGTCCGTGAAGACCACCGCCGGGATCGTGACGTTGTCGTAGGCGGCGGGATGCCCCGCGATCACTTCCGCGGCGACCTTGCCCTGGCGCGACGCCTTGTGAGCCAGCATCGGTCCTGCCGTGATGTCGCCGATCGCGAAGATGTGCGGCACCGGCGTGCGGCAGCTGTCATCGACCGGAACCAACCCGCGCTCGTCGGTTTGCAGGCCGGCGCTCGCGAGATCGAGGTCGCCCGTGTTCGGCTTGCGGCCCACCGCCACGAGCACCTGCGCGTAGGTCTGCTTTTCGGTCTTGCCGTCGACTTCGATCGTCGCGAGGAAGCCGTCCTTGCCGTGCTCGAGCGAACTCAGCTTCGCGCCGAGCATGATGCGCTCGAAGCGCTTGCGGGCGTTCTTCTCGACGACCTTCACCAGGTCCGCGTCCGCGCCCGTCAACAACTGCGGCAGCATCTCGACCACCGACACCCGCGAGCCGAGACCCGCGTAGACGAATCCCAGCTCGAGGCCGATGTAACCGCCGCCCACGACGAGCAGCGATTCCGGCACGCTCGGAATGTCGAGCGCCTCGCGCGAACTCCACACAGGAAGATCCGCGAGCATCGGCAGCGTCGCGACGGAGGAGCCCGTCGCCAGGATGCAGTGCTTGAACTGGATCGACGCGACGTCCGAGCCCTCGAGCCGCACCTCGTTCGGCGACGTGAAGCGCGCGTGGCCGCGCACCACCTGGATGCCGCGCGAGCCGACGAGGCTGTCGACACCCTTCGTGAGTGCCGTTACGACCGTCGACTTGTGCTGGCGCAGCTTGGCGACGTCGAAGCCGATCTTACCGACCTCGAGCCCCATGCGCTTGGCGTCCTCGGCCATGTGCGCCACTTCGACCGCGTGGATCAGCGTCTTCGAGGGGATGCAGCCCTCGATGAGGCAGACGCCGCCGAGCCGGTCGCGCTCGTCGACGAGAATCACCTCAC
>CAZPJJ010000367.1:0-4596 GCA_964586535.1 uncultured Acidobacteriota bacterium
CAGGAGAAGCTCTCGCGCACGTTGCGCGTCCTGCTCGCGGACGACGAATCGAAACTGCGGCGCGTCCTCGCGCGCGAACTGCAGCGCAAGGGCCACGACGTGAGCGAGGCCGAGGACGGCCAGCAGGCCGCCTCCAAGCTCGAAGTCGAGGATTTCGACGTCGCGGTGCTCGACATTCGCATGCCCGGCCAGGACGGGCTTGCGCTGCTTCGCCAGCTCTCGCAGGAGACATCGCCGCCGGAGGTGATCCTGCTCACGGGCAACGCGACCGTGGAAGCGGCCGTCGAAGCCATGAAGCTCGGAGCCTACGACTTCGTCACCAAGCCCTGTCGCATCGAGGTGCTCGACGCCTTGATCCGCGCCGCCGCCCGCAAGCGGGGAGTGCTCGTCGAGAACGACCGCCTCAAGCGCCGCGAGGAACAGCGCCAGCAAGGCAATACTTCCGTCACCGGCTGGAACTCGCGCGCCATGCAACCCGTCCTGCGCATGATCGACCGCCTCGCGCCTTCGGATCTGCCCGTGCTCATTCTGGGCGAATCGGGCGTGGGCAAGGAGATCGTAGCGCGCGAGATCCATCGCAAGAGCAAGCGCGCGCGCGGGCCCTTCGTCGACCTCTCGTGCGCGGCGATTCCCGACAACCTGCTCGAGAGCGAGCTCTTCGGCCACGAGAAGGGCGCCTTCACGGGCGCCGAGACGCCGCGAGCAGGCCTGATGGAAGCCGCCGACGGCGGCACGCTCTTCCTCGATGAGATCGGCGAACTCCCGGCCGGCTTGCAGGTGAAACTCCTGCGCGTGCTCGAGACGATGAGCTTCTTCCGCGTCGGCGGCCGCAAGAAGATCTCGGTCGACGTGCGGCTCGTCGCCGCGACGAACCGGGATCTTGCCGGCGAGTCGCGGACGGGCGCCTTCCGCGCCGATCTCTACTACCGCATCAACGCCGGCACGATCACCGTGCCCGCGCTGCGCGAGCGCAAGGAAGAGGTGCGGCTGCTCGCCGAGGCGTTCCTGCGAGGAGTCGCGCCGGGACTGGCGATCGACGACGGGACGCTCGCGGCGTTCGAGCGCTACGACTGGCCCGGCAACGTGCGCGAGCTGCGCAACGTCGTCGAACGCGCCGCGCTTCTCGCTCGCGGAGGTCTGGTGCGGCTCGAGGATCTCCCGCGGGAGATCGTCTCCTCGGTGCCTCCCTTGCGCTCGATTCCCGCTGCGGTCTCGCGTTCGTTCTCTCCGCCGCCGCTGACGGCGGAAGCGCCGCCGGTCTCGTCGGTCTCGCTCCAGGAGATCGAGCGGCAGCGCATCCTCGAGGTGCTTCGCGACACGCGCTGGCACCGCAACCGGGCCGCGGAGATCCTCGGGATCTCGGTGCGCACGCTCTACCGCAAGATCAAGGCCTACGGACTCGATCGCGACGGCATGCCCGCGGAGTAGCGGCTCTCGTCAGGGCGCCGCGGAGGGCCCGGGCGCCTGGGTGCGATCGATGGCGGCGAGGCGGCCGCGGGCGCGGGCGGCGTCGTCGGCTCCCGATGCCGCGACCTCTTCGAGCAGCTCCCGTGCGCGTGAGGTGTTGCCGAGCGCGAACTCGACGAGCGCGATCGCGAAGGGCGAGGACGCTCCCTCCCTTGCCGCTCGTTCCAACTCGGTCTTCGCTTCCAAGTCGCGGCCGAGTCCGAAGAGCACCTCGCCGCGGGCACGGCGGAGCGGCGCGAGATCGGCGGGAGCGGTGAGCGGGAGCGCGGCGTCCGCCGCGAGGAGCGCGAGATCGAGGCGCCCGAGCTGCCGGTAGATGGTCAGCAGTCCCATCCACGCCGCAAGGCGTGCATCGTCGCCTTCGAGTGCCGCATCCGCCTCGGCGATCGCCGCGATCGGTAAGCGCCGCTCGAGGAAATAGTCGATTGCGCGCTGGTGCATCGCCGCGGTGACGGGGCGCGGATCGCGTGCGATGCGGACGTAGTGGTCGGCAAGGCGCAGGACGTTCGGCGCGTCGGTCTTGCTCGTGCGGACGAGCTCTTGCACCGCGACCCAGAGGGTCGTTCCCGCGCCGAGGGCCGTCCGGTCGCGGGCCAGGGCGAGCCATGTCGTCGCCTCGACGTCGCTCCCCGAGAAGGGAAGAAGGACCGGAACCGCGTCGCTCCAGCGGCGCTCGACGACGAGGCGCTCGCCGAGAGCGCGGACGGCGGGAAGCATCACCTGCGTCGGCGCGCCGATGCGACGCCACGCCAGAAGCGCGTCGTCGGTGTTCTCGTTCGCGAGCGCGGCGAGGAGCACGGCATGCCACGCTTCGGCACTGTCGGGGAAGATCTCCGCGAGCCCCTGGGCGAGCGTGGTCGCCGCGTCGCTCCGGAGGAGCGCGATCTCGTCGGAAACGGTGCGGCGCAGGTCCGCGACGGCGGCGGGACTCACGGCCTCGCGATGCGCGCGCAGAATCCGCAGGGCGCCTTGGGGAGAGCCCGTGATCGTGTGAACGGCGGCGGCACCGACGACGATGTCCGTTCTCGCGGATGACTCCGCGATCGCGCGGTCGAAGAGCTCGAGAGCCTTCTCGACCTGGCCGCGCTCGTAGCTGATCGTCGACTCGTAGAATCCCTCCGCTGCTTCGTTCGCGAGAACCGTGAGACCGCGGCCCACCGTCTCGCGGTCGTAGCGAAGCTGGTCGTAGGCGCGAACGATGGTGCGGGCGTCGTTGACGAGGCAGTTGGCGTCGAGCACGAGCACGTCGGGGTGCCGGCGCTGCGCGCGGGGCAGTTCCAGGATTCGCGCTTCGAGCGCCGCGCAGGACTCGCCGAGAACGAGCGCGCGAAGCTCGTCGAGCACCTTCTTGTCGATCGCGTCGGCGTCCGCGGCGCTCGGCATCGCGAAGGTGCCGAGCGCCATGAGGAGCGCGGGGAAGAGGATTCGTCGCTTCAAGGTGCTTCCTCTGCGGCGCCGGGCGCGGCGCGGGCGGGAACGGCAGGGGCGCGCGACGCCAGCAATTCGAGGGCGGCGCGCACGACGATGTCCGGCGTGATCCCCGGAAATCGATCCGGGGCCTGGCGCGCGGTCGGAGTGGGCGGGGCCAAGATACGGGGACCGTCCCCCCAGGGCGCGTTGAGCACGGGGTCCGTCGGTCCGTAGACGGCGACGACGGGTACGCCACTCGCCCACGCAAGGTGCATCGGGCCGGTGTCGCCGCCGACGAAGAGGTCGCAGGCGGCGATCGTCGCGGCAAGATCGCGAAGTCCGCCGGCTCCGCAGGCGTCGACGAAGGCGCCTGCCCGGGAGCAGAGTTCGGCCATCTCGGCTTCTTCGCCGGGTCCTCCCAGAACGAGAACGTGCGCGCCACCGAGCGCGAGCCCGCGCGCGATCTCGGTCCAGCTGACGAGCGGATAGCGCTTCCACGCCTGCCGGCGGGGGGAGAACGGGCCGAGCGCGATTCTCGGCCGCGGTCCCGCGATCGCCTCCAGACGCTCCCTGGCGACCCGCCGCTCGTCGTCGCGCAACGCGAGATTCGCTTCGATGGGGCCGGGCGCCACGCCCGCCGCCTCGACGAGAGCCAGGGCACGAAGGACGCGGTGCTGTCGTGGTGCCGACGGCGTCACCCGGCGGGTGACGAAGAGATGGGCGCCCTCGCGCGAGTGCCCGGGGCCGAAGCCAAAGCGCACCGGGGCGCCGGAGGCGCGAGCGGCGAACGCACTTTTCAACGAGGACTGAAAGTCGAACGCCGCGTCGGGGGCGAAGGCGCGCAGCGACCGCACGAAGGCCGCCGCCGCGCGCATGCCCCCGGGATCGAGGCGGGAGAAGGCGCGGACGACCTGCTTGCGGTCGAGAACGATGAGTTCGTCGAGGTCGGGGTGCCCGGCCAGCAGGGGGGCGGATCCCGGTTCGACGGCCCACGCGATCCGGCTCTTTGGCCAGGAGCGGCGCAGGGCTCGGAGCGCGGGAAGCGTTCGCACGACGTCGCCGACCGCCCCGAGTCGAACGATGAGAACGCGGGCTGGGGGCATCGCGAACGTCCGGGAGGCCATATGGGGATTATTCCCGTCGGAGGGCGGCGCGGCTAGCGCAATCGGGCCTCGCGGGGGCCCCGGGTCGGGCATAATCCGCCGGGGCTGGATCTCCGATTCCGGGGCCGCGGACGCTTCCGAAGAAGCGTCGCTTTGCGACTGGTCGCGGCGGTGCCGGGGGGCCTAGATTCGCCTCGTGGAAAACGTGCTCGAAAAAACCGCCGCAAACATGTCCGGGGAAAGCCGGGGCCGGCTCGACGTCCCTCGCGAGGGGCGTCTCGAAGGCACGAGCATCCCCGAAATCTTCTGCCGCGTCGCGCGCGAGCGCTGGAGCGGCTCCCTCATCGTCGAGCGGGCGGGCGTGCGCAAGGTCGTCTACTTGCGCGACGGCCGCATCGTCTTCGCGGCGTCGACGGATCCCGAGGATCGCCTCGGGCATTTCCTCGTGCGCCGGGGAGAAGTGCGCCTTTCGTCGCTCGTCGAGGCGGGTTCGCTTGTCGCTCTCGGCAGGCGTCTCGGGCAGACGCTCATCGAACAGGGCGCCATGGAGCCGCCCGCCGTCGTGCGCGCGGTGACGGACCAGATCCGCGAGATCGTGCTTTCGATCTTCCCGTGG
>CAZPJJ010000368.1:0-4582 GCA_964586535.1 uncultured Acidobacteriota bacterium
CCGGTTTCGCGCGCGTACTCGCGAACGGCGTGGATCAGACGCATGGCGGGTTCGCCTCGGTTGACGATCGCCACGCGGCGGAAGTCGAGCTTCATCCGATCCTCCAAGTTCGAGGAAACCTGTCGTGGGCCGGAAAGGACGGCGCGGGGGACCCGGCGACCTCTCCTGCGGCATCCGGTAACCGGGAACGGTACACGGGTTTCCGGGACTTCGTCTACTCGCCGATTTCTCGTTGAAAGACTTCGAGAACCTCGTTGGCCAGCCGGTGGACGAGCGTATCGTCGACGCCCTCGATCATGACGCGGGCTTTCGGTTCGGTTCCCGAGTAACGGACGACGACCCGGCCGTCCGCGCCCATCGCTTCTTCGGCACGACGCACCGCGGCAGCGAGAGCGGGGTGATCGTCGATGCGCGGTTTGGCTTTCACGCGCACGTTCCGCAGCACCTGTGGAAAGCGCGGGATCCGCGCCAGCGCTTCGTCGACATCTCCCGCGCCCGAGCGGGCCAGGCTCGCGACGGTCAAGGCCGTGAGAATTCCGTCGCCCGAGGGGGCGTGGTCCATGAAGATGACGTGCCCCGACTGTTCGCCGCCGAGCGCGTAACCGCCCTCGCGCATCGCCTCGAGCACGTAACGATCGCCGACCGGCGCACGCAACATCCGCACGCCTTCGGCCTCCAGGGCCTTCTGCAGTCCGAGGTTGCTCATGACCGTCGCCACCACGGTGGAGCCCGGAAGGCGGCTCCGGCGGGCGAGGGCGCGGCCGGCGTAGTAGAGCGTGAAATCGCCGTCCAGGATCGACCCGCGCGGGCTGGCGCCAATGCAGCGATCGGCGTCGCCGTCGAAGGCGAAGCCGAGATCCGCGCCGGTCTCGACGACCCGCGCGGCAACCAACTCGGGATGCAGCGAGCCCACGCCCTCGTTGATGTTGCGGCCGTCCGGGGCGTCGCCCATCACCGTGACCGTGGCGCCGGCGCGGCGGAAGGCCTCGGGGCCGAGCCGGTAGGCCGCGCCGTGCGCGGCATCGAGGACGACGCGCATGCCATCGAGGCGCACCCCATCGAGGCAGCGCTCGAGGAAGCGGAGGTAGCTCTCGACGAGCCGCGGATCCTCGGGGAGCAATCCGTCCGCGGTGCCGCCCTGCGGCGCAGGCTCTTGGGCCATGCGCGCCTCGAGGGCGGCTTCGACGGCGTCGGGCAGTTTGGTGCCGTGGTGGTCGAGGACCTTCACGCCGTTGTCTTGATAGGGGTTGTGCGAAGCCGAAACCATGAGCGCCGCGTCGAAATGCCCCTCGCGCGTGATGAGCGCGAGCGCCGGCGTCGGCAGGACGCCCGCGCTGATCGGCGTGCCGCCGCCGTCGCGGACGCCGGCGCCCAGCGCCGACTCGATCCACGAGCACGACTCGCGGGTGTCCCGTCCCAGGCAGATCGCGGGTACGTGCGACGCGCCGTGCCGGGCGCGCAGGAGAAACGCCAGCGCGCGGCCGAGTCGATAGAGCGTCCCAACATCGAGCGGTGCCTTGCCCGCTTCGCCGCGCATGCCGTCGGTTCCAAAGAGATGTCTCACCGATCCTCCGGTAGGCTTGATCTCGTCACGAAGCCGGGCGCAGTCGAACCGTGCTCGGCTCGATGCGAACGCCGCGTATCCACTCGCGGCGGCGCTCGTCCACCCGGGACAAATCCGGCCGGATGCGCACGAGCCCGCCCCGAGAAGATAGGCCCTCGGTCTCGAGCCGTGCACCGACCAGCGCACGCAGCGCTTCGGCTTGGCTCGGGGGCATCTGCGCGCTCACCTTGACTTCGGCCGGGAGTGCCGTGAAGCCCTCCGGAGGATTGACCGCGATCGTCCACGAGGTCGCCGCGGGCTCGTCGAGGATCTCGTACGAGACCCGCACCTCGTCCCCATCGGGAAAGTCGACATGGCGCGAATTGGCAGGGCGCTCGAGGCGCGCCGTCAAGGAGTCGCCTTCGCTCTTTCCCGAGATGTCCACGCGCGTCGTCGCCACGGCCTCGAGTCCCTCGAGGACGCTCTCCGGTCCGCGCACGGACGCGGCACCTGGTTGGACCTCGACGCCGTAGAGCCGGAACCCGGAAGCGGGATCGCCGACGAGCCGCGGCGTCACGCGCACGACCTTCTCGACGCGCCGCTCGATGCCGACCCTCACCGTGTCGGTGACGATGTCATCGATCGTGATGCCGCGCGGGAGGTTCTTGATTTGGTCGCGGGTGATGCCGTAGTCGCGCATTCCCGCTTCGGTGGCGGGGTCGAGGTTGAGCAGTACGAAGAGCCGTTCGGGGACCATCCGCGCCATCTGCGACTCGGGGCCCCGGACGCGCACCTGGACCGTCGAAGGCGTGTAGCTCGAGACGATGAGCGAGGGCGCGGCTTCGATGTCGAGCGGCAGGTCGAGGACGCGGATCTGGTGGCCGCTGCCGGCGACGTGCAGCCAGACCATGTACGCCAGCACGAACGCGAAGATCTTGAGTCCGAGGTTGCGCCTGAGGAGGTCGAGCATCACGACGCCTTGATCGACGAGCGGGCCAGCCGCCGCAGAAAGCCCGCGGCGGGCGAGGATCCGTCGGTGCGCTCCGCGCCGAGATGCTGCTGGAGGAAGGTGCGCAGCGTCCGGGCGTCCATGTCCTGGTGGAAGGCGCCGTCGATGGCGACGGAGATGACGCCGCGCTCCTCGCTGACGACGACCGCGACGGCGTCGGACTCTTCGGTGATGCCGATCGCCGCGCGATGACGCGTGCCGAATTCGCGCGAGATGTAGGGATTCGTGGAGAGCGGCAAGAAGCACGACGCCGCGGCGACGCGCCCGCCCACGATGAGCACGGCGCCATCGTGCAGGGGCGTGCGCGGCGAGAAGAGATTGAGCAGCAGGTCGTAGGTCACGACGCCGTCGATCTGGATGCCGGTCTCGACGAAGTTGCGCAGCCCCTGGACGCGCTCGAGGACGATGAGCGCGCCGATGCGGCGCGAGGCCATCGCGGCGCAGGCGAGGGCGATCTCTTCGATCATGTCGGACGACGGATCACGCTGGCGCAGCCGCGCGAAGGGGTAGCGCCCGAAGTACGCCAGGGCCTGCCTGATCTGCCCCTGGAAGATCACGATCACCGCGAAGCCGCCGTAGATGAAGAGCTGCGTGAGCACGAAGTTGGTCGCGCTGAGCTCGAGCATGCTGCCGGGACTGGTGATCAACCACAGCACCAACACCGCGACGAGTCCGTAGACCATCTGCACGGCACGTGTGCGGCGGATGAGGACGAGCAATTGATAGATGGCGAACCAGAGGAGGACGATGTCGACCAGCGAGAGCGGATCCGCAAGGTCGCGCAGGCGCAGAAGCTGGAGGATGTCCTCGATCATCGTCTCCTTCGCTCGCCTCGCTCGCCCCGCTCGCTCCCGGACGCCCGTCGGGTATCGGGCGCGCCCACCGTCTTGCGCGATCTCCGCTACGCGGAGTCACCTGCCGTTCTCACCGCATCGGTCACGGCCAACGCCTCTCGCGTCGCGGCGACGTCGTGGACGCGGACCATCGCCGCATCGCCGCCTCTCACCGCGAGCACGGCCGCGGCCACGCTGCCGAGAAGTCGCTCCGCGGGATTCTCGACCCCCGTCCGCGCTCCCAGGAAACTCTTGCGCGAGGCGCCCACGACCACTGGCAATCCGAGGGAACGCAGCACGCGCAGGCTCCGCAGGAGAACTTCGTTGCCGATCGCTGACTTGCCGAAACCGATGCCGGGATCGGCCAGGATTCTATCACCGGCAACGCCGTGATTTCGTGCCACGTCGACGCGCTCCGCGAGCGAATCGACGATTTCACCCCACAGATCGTCGTAGTGCGTGTCGCTCTGCATCGAGCGCGGCTCGCCGCGCATGTGCATGAGGATCAGCGGGCACCGCGCGCCGGCGACGAGGGCGGCCATGCCCGGATCGCCGAGCGCGGAAACGTCGTTGACGAGGTCGGCGCCCGCGTCGAGTGCCGCCCGGGCCACCTCGGCGCGGCGCGTGTCGATCGACAGACGCGCTCGGGGAAGGGCCGCGCGCAGCCCGGCCAGCACGGAAACCACGCGGTCGCGTTCGTCCTCGGGGAGAACGGGATCCGCGCCGGGGCGCGTCGACTCGCCGCCGACATCGAGGATGTCCGCGCCGGCTTCCGCGAGAGCGAGTCCGTGCTCGATCGCTTTTGCGGGATCGAGATGCCGGCCGCCGTCGGAGAACGAATCGGGGGTGACGTTCACGATCCCCATGATTCGAGTGCGGCCCGAGAGATCCCAGACCTCGTCGTCCGCGAAGCGCAGCGTCCGCACCGGGCTCTCGTAGCGATCGAGGGCGAGGACCAGATCCGATCCCGCCGCGCAGCCCCAGCGGTGGGCGGTCTCGCGCAGCCGGTGGGCGGGGCCCACGAGCAGGTACTCGTCGGACGAGGTGAAGAGCGCCACACCAGGGGGCAGAGCATCCGCGAGCGGAGGGGCGGAGGCCGGGCGCGCGAAGCGCACGGCGCGCCCGGGCAGCGGCGGGGGCTGCCGCGCGGGTGCCGCCGCGACGCCAGGGAAGAAGAGCCTGAGATCGCTCTCCGTC
>CAZPJJ010000369.1:0-4568 GCA_964586535.1 uncultured Acidobacteriota bacterium
GGGAGAAACGATGTCCAAGAGTTCGAGAACGAGCAGAGCGAAGTACGCGTGGTTGCTCATCGTCGTCGCGGCGATCATCGCTGGCGCCGCCGGTTGTCCATCGGGAACCCGTCTCGAGCCCGGTGATGCGACGCCCGCACCGGAGCCCGTACAGCCCAGTGACCGCGACAGCGCCGCCGCAGCGACCGCGACCGAAACCCTTGGCGCGGAAGGATTCGACGAGGCCCCGCTCACGGGTGTCGAAGAAGATCTCGCGGCCGCCGGCGACCTTCGCAGCATGACCGCGGAGGCGCTCAACGCGCAGGGCGTGCTCGGCACGGTCTATTTCGGCTACGACAGCTTCGCGTTCGACGACGCCGCGCTCGCCGTTCTCGCCGAGAACGCGGCGTGGCTGCGGACGAATCCTCGCTTCGACATCATCGTCGAGGGCCATTGCGACGACCGGGGTTCGACCGAGTACAACCTCGCGCTCGGCTCCAAACGCGCGAATGCGATTCGCGACCACCTCGTCCGTCTCGGTGTCGACGTCGCGCGCATCGGCACGAAATCCTTCGGTGAAGAGCAGCCCGCCGTCACCGGCAGCGGCGAGGACGTCTGGGCCAAGAACCGCCGAGCCGAGTTCATCCTGGCGGACCGATGAGCCCACGCGCGGTCCTGGCCGCCTTCACCGTCCTCGTCGTCGCGATCGGCGCCACGGCATGCGCAACTCCCTTGCAGGCTGCGCGCCCCGCGTCCGCCGAGTCGCCGAGCCTCGAGGCGCAGATCTTCAAGCTGCAAAAAGACTCGGCGAAGATTCTTTCGATGCTCGAAGAGATGCGAAGCGCACGGGCAACCGGAGCGGATCCCGCGACGGCATGCGCCGAGAGCGCCGTCCGGCTCGTCGAGGTCGAAAGGCAGCTCCAGATCCTCGAAGAACAACTCCTCGCGACGCAGCGCAAACTCGACGAGACCCTTTTCGAGGTGCGGGCGCTGCGCCGCTCACCCGGTTCGACGCTGGGTCGCGACACGCTCGCTCAGGAAGTTCCTCCGCTGCCCGCGCCCGGCCCCGCCGACCAAGCCGGCACCGGCGATCCCTCGCGCCCCCCCGCCGATGCCGGGGCGCCGCCCCCCGTCACCGGAACGGAACCCCGCGACCTCTTCAATGCGGCTTACACCGACTTTTCGCGGTCGTCTTACGACGTGGCCCTGAAAGGTTTCACCGCGGCGCTCGCCGCCGACCCGTCGGGGCCGCTCGCAGCGACGAGCCAGTATTACGTCGGCGAGACCCTCCTCGCCCTCGAGCGGCATGCCGACGCGGTGGCCGCTTTCGAGCGGGTCATCACCGGGTATCCCGAGAGCGACCGGGTCCTGACGGCGCGGTTGCGGCGCGGGTTGGCTCTCTTCGAACTCAGGCGAACTGTCGAGTCCGTTCAGGCACTCCAGGAGATCATCGACCAGCATCCCCAGTCGGACGAGGCGCGGATCGCCCGCGAGTTCTTCCGGCGCAAGGGAATCGTCCAGGACTGACGAAAGGCGGTGACCAACTCGGGAGCGCCGGGTGCGGCTTGACAGGGCCGCCTCTCGCCCGCAAAATCCCGCGTCTTGCGTCTCGACGCGGCCGAAGGCTGCGTTGTGTCTCGAGGATCGGCGGCAGGCAGCCGCGACCGGGTTCGGTACCTACCGATCGACGCCGCGGATGGCGCGGCCCACGGGCAACGAAAGGCTCAGCGAGATGGCGAATCACAAGTCGGCGGCGAAGCAGGCCAAGCAGAGCGACAAGCGTCGCGAGCGCAATCGTTTCTGGCGTGCCCGGCTGCGCACCCAGATCAAGAACTTCCGCAAGGCCCTCGATGCCGGCGACAAGAGCGTGGCCTCGACCATGCTCGCCACGACGCTCGGCCTCATCGACCGCACCGCCCGCGCGGGCGTCATCCACGACAACACCGCCAGCCGCTACAAGTCGCGCCTCACGCTCGCTTTCAACAAGCTCGGCTGAGTCCCCGCGTCTTTTTCCGCGGGTAATCGTCGAGGCGGCCCACGGGTCGCCTCGATTTCGTTTGCAGCGAGCGCCGCGCTTCGACTCCTACGCCGCGACCGGCCGCGGCGGGTCTTGGCCACCCTCCCCTTTGACGACGACGATCGGTCGCAGCCGCGCGACGGCCCTCGCCAGTCCGGCCGCCTCGACGGCGCGAACGACGTCGGCCACGTCCTTGTAGGCCTCCGAGATCTCTTCGAGCACGGTTCCCATGCCCGCTGCCTTCACCACGATTCCCTGGGCTTCGAGTTCGCGGACGACCGGCCGCCCGAAGGCTTCGCGCTTCGCCGCGGCGCGAGAGAGGCGCCGTCCCGCGCCGTGACAGCAGGAGCCGAACGCCTCGCCCGAACCGGCGCACCCGAGCAGAACGAACGAGTAGCGCCCCATGTCGCCCGGGATGAGGACCGGTTGCCCGAGATCCCGGTAGTCCTCGGGTACCTCCGGGTGTCCGGGGCCGAGCGCGCGCGTGGCGCCCTTGCGGTGCACGCAGAGCCGGCGCCGCTCGCCGCCGACTTCGTGCTCCTCGATCTTCGCGATGTTGTGGCAAACATCGTAAACCGTGCGCGTCCGGTGCTCTCCCGCCGGGAAGCCGAGATCCTCGAAGCTCTGGCGCACGAAGTGAGCCATGACCTGACGGTTCGCGAACGCGAAGTTCGCAGCAGCCGCCATGGCACCGAGATAGCGCTGCCCCTCGGCCGAGCGCAAGGGCGCGCAGCAGAGCTGCCGGTCGGGAAGCTCGATTCGATGACGACGCGACGACTCCAGCATGATGCGCAATGAGTCGTCGCAGACTTGGTGGCCCAGACCTCGGGATCCCGAGTGGATCGAAACCACGACGGCGCCGACTTCGAAACCCAGTCGAGCCGCCGCTTCGGCGTCGTAGATCGTATCGACCGCTTGGACCTCGACGAAGTGATTCCCCGATCCCAGCGTGCCGAGCTGTTTGCGGCCGCGCTCGCGGGCGCGCTCCGAGACGGCTTCCGGCTCCGCTCCCACGAGAGCGCCTCCCGCCTCGATGTGGCGCAGATCCGCGGCCTCGCCGTAACCGCGCGAGACGGCCCAGGCCGCGCCGTCATGAAGCACGCCGTCCATCTCGCGCCGATCGAGATGAAACGCGGCATGAGCGGCGCCGACACCCGTGGGGACGCGGCGAAAGAGCGCCTCCGCGAGTTCGCGGGCGCGCGCGGCCACGGCGTCCCGCCGCAGACCAGTCGCCAGCAGCCGCACGCCGCAATTGATGTCGTAACCGACTCCGCCTGGCGAGACAACGCCCTCGTCGAGATCGAAGGCCGCGACGCCGCCGATCGGGAATCCGTAGCCCCAATGGATGTCCGGCATCGCGATCGAGTGCCCGACGATTCCGGGCAG
The DNA here is from genome assembly GCA_964586535.1 of uncultured Acidobacteriota bacterium. GTDB lineage: Bacteria > Acidobacteriota > Polarisedimenticolia > J045 > J045 > CAZPJJ01. The sequence goes on from CAZPJJ010000369.1 coordinate 3,383, forward strand.
CGTCGCGACGTTCGCGACTTGCTCGGGCGCCTTGTCCGCCACGATGGACGGAAGGAGCGATTCGTCGGCGTAGATCAACCCCGGAACGCGCATGGCGCCGCTCCTGGGAATCAACCAGCGAACCTCATCGAGACGCTCGAGCCGCACGGGCATCCGCGAATCCTCCGCCACTCTCAGACGTCGAAGAGAACGCGAGCCCGCCACTCCCCGCTTGCTTCCTCGCGTGTCACGGAGAGCTCGTGATACGTGACCGCCTTGATCTCAGTCTCGAACGCGTGACGAATCATGTCGACCGGCTCGCCCCACGCGCGGCCCACGAGATGTCTCTCACCGCCGATCCTCACGTCGAAGGCGGAGAAGAGAGCGCCCTCCGCGCTCGCCCAGCTCGCGAGTTCGGAGAGCCAGGCGACGAGCAGTGACTCGCGATCCGCGGCGTCGATCACGACGTCGTGAACGAGCGGCCCGTCGGCGACGCGGACGATGTCCGCAACCTGGTCGAACATCGCCGACGCCGCCCGCTCGAAGAGCAAGTCGATCGAGGCGGCTCTCACGACGACACCGACGTCCGCCGTGTGCTCGAGGATCTCGTACGGGACGCGCCCTCTCGTCATTTCCGCCGTCCAGGCCGCCCGCTGCCGCCCGTGGAGCGCCCTCCGCCGATGCGCCGAGACTTGGGCTTTCGCCCCGCCTCTTCGCGTCGGCCGCTACGGCGACGGCGCGACTCGGGCGGCGCCATGTCTTCCTCGGAAATCGCCAGTTCGATCGTGTGATGGAGGACATCGACGCGGTCGACGAGCACCCGAAGCCGCAAGCCGAGTCGAAAGAGCTTCGTACTCTGCGTGCCATGGAGCGTCTGTTTGCGCGGGTCGAAGCGAAAGAACTCCGGTCCGAGTCGCGCGACCGGTACGGTCGCCTCGACGGCGGGATCGTCGAGTGCGATCCCGAGCCCCCACGGAGCGACCTCCACGACGACGCCCTCGAACACTTCTCCCACGTGTCGAGCCATGAGGCGCGCGACCTTCCAGGCGACCGCTTCGCGCTCCGCGGCTTCGGCCTCGCGTTCGAGGCGAGAACACTCCATGGCCACTCCGGCAAGTTCCACGCGTCGCTCGCGCCGGTCGCCGGCCGCGTCGCGTACGGGAGCGCGCCGCCGGCGTAGCGCGCGATGCGCGACGAGATCGGGATA
>CAZPJJ010000370.1:0-4555 GCA_964586535.1 uncultured Acidobacteriota bacterium
CGCGCGGCCACCGCAGCGAGCACGGCGCCGACGCCCTCGAGCGCTTCCGCGGCGTGATGAACCTCGAGCGCCTCGCCGCCGTCATCCAGGACACGAGCCTCTGCGGACTCGGCCAGACGGCACCCAGCCCCGTGCTCTCGACGCTGCGCTGGTTCCGCGACGAGTACGAGGCGCACGTCTACGACCGCCACTGCCCCGCGGGCGTCTGCACCGAGCTCCTCCACTACTCGATCGACGTGGAGGCCTGCACGGGCTGCACGCTCTGCCAGAAGAAATGCCCTTCGGGCGCGATCCTCGGCACGAAGAAGTCTCCGCACTACATCGTCGACGAGAAATGCATCGGCTGTGGCGCCTGCCTCGAAGCCTGCCGCTTCGGCGCCGTCCACGCGGCCTGAGCGAGAGGAGACGACAGTGATCACCATCCAGGTCAACGGTCGCCAAGTCGACGCCGAACGCGGCGAGATGCTGCTCGACGTCATTCGCCGCTCCGGCGTGCGCGTCCCGACGCTCTGCCACCTGCCGGGCCTCACGCCCACGGGCGCGTGCCGGCTCTGCTCCGTCGAGGTCAGCGGCCAGCGCGGGCTCGTGCCGAGCTGCGCGTGGCCCGTCAGCGAGGGCCTCGCCTGCGAGACTCACTCGCAGCGCGCCGTCACGGCGCGGCGGACGATCGTCGAGCTCCTGCTCGCGAATCATCCCGACGACTGCAACTACTGCGTGCGCAACGGCAACTGCGAACTGCAGACCCTCGCCGCCGAGCTCGGCGTCAGGCAGCGCATCTACGCCGGCGCGCGCACGACGCGCAATCTCGATCTCTCGAGTCCGTCGATCGTGCGCGATCCCGAGAAGTGCATTCTCTGCGGCCGCTGCGTACGAGTCTGCGAGGAAGTGCAGTCCGTGGGCGCGATCGACTTCGTCGGACGCGGCTCGCAGGCGCGCGTCGGGACGGCCTTCGAGGAAGGTCTCAACGTGTCGAGCTGCGTGAACTGCGGCCAGTGCATCAACGTCTGCCCGACCGGCGCGCTCGCCGAGCACTCCGAGATCAAGGAAGTCATCGAGGCGCTCCGCGATCCGTCCATGACCGTCGTCGTGCAGCACGCACCCGCCGTCTCGGTGACGCTCGCCGAGGAATTCGGCATGAAGCCGGGCGTCGACATCGTCGGCATGATGACCGCGGCGCTGCGGCGGCTCGGCTTCGACCACGTCTTCGAGACCTCCTTCGGCGCGGACTTGACGGTGATGGAAGAAGCCGCCGAGCTCGCGCAACGCCTCGCGGGCAAAGGGCCGCTGCCGATGCTCACCTCGTGCTCGCCGGGCTGGGTGAAGTTCGCTGAAGAGTTCTTCCCCGAGATGCTGCCCAATCTCTCGAGCTGCAAGAGCCCGCAGCAGATGCTGGGCGCGATCATCAAGAGCCATTGGGCGCGCGAAAGGAACCTCGACCCCGGCAAGATCTTCTCGGTCGCGGTGATGCCGTGCACGGCGAAGAAGTTCGAGGCGCAGCGCCCCGAGATGATGCAAAACGGCGTGCCCGACGTCGATGCCGTGCTGACGACGCGCGAACTCGCGCTGCTCATCCGCCGCTTCAACCTCGACCTCGCGGCCCTGCCCGCGGAATCGCCCGATTCGCCCTTCGGAGAACGCTCGTCGGCGGGCAAGCTCTTCGCCGCGTCCGGAGGCGTCATGGAGGCGGCGATTCGCACCGCGCATTTCATGGTGACCGGCAAGGAGCTCGACGAGCTGCGCGTCTCCGCCGTGCGCGGGCTCAAGGGCGTGAAGGAAGCGACCGTCACGATCGGCGAGCACGAACTCAACGTCGCGGTCGTCAGCGGGCTCGCGAACGCGCGCAAGCTGCTCGACGAGGTCAGCGAGGGCAAGCGCGTCGTGCACTTCGTCGAGATCATGGGCTGCCCCGGCGGCTGCATCAACGGCGGCGGCCAGCCGATCGGCTCCGATCTCGAGGCCGTCCGCGCGCGCATGAACGCGCTCTACGCGATCGACCGCGACGAGGGTCTACGCGTCGCCCACGCGAATCCAGAGATCAAGCGGCTCTACGACGACTTCCTCGGCGAGCCCTGCGGCCATGCGTCGCACGAACTCTTGCACACGCGCTATCTGCGCCGCGAGGTTCTTCTGTGAACCACCCGCGCTCGGTCGCGTTCGTCGAGACCGTCCCGGAGCGCTGCCGGACCTGCTACACCTGCGTCCGCGAGTGCCCCGCCAAGGCGATCCGCATCGCCGACGGCCAGGCGAACGTGATCCCCGAGCGCTGCATCGCCTGCGGCAACTGCGTGCGCGTCTGCCGTCAGGGCGCGAAGCGCACCGTCTCGGCGATCGACCAGGTCGAAACCCTGCTTCGCTCGGGAGAGCGTGTCGCGGCGATGGTCGCGCCGAGCTTCCCGGCGGAGTTCGCCGAGTCCGACGCCGAGGCTCTCGTCGGCGGCCTGCGCCGGCTGGGCTTCGATCTCGTCGTCGAGGTCGCCTTCGGTGCCGACCTCGTCGCGGACCGCTACGACGAATTGCTCTCCGCGCCGTCGCGCGAGCGCTTCATCGCGACCACGTGCCCGGCGATCACGCGCTTCGTCGAGAAGCACCATCCGGAGCTCGTGCCGCGACTGGCGCCGATCGTCTCGCCGATGGTGGCGATGGCGCGCGCGCTGCGCCACGAGCACGGCCCGGCGCTGCGCACGGTCTTCATCGGGCCCTGCATCGCGAAAAAGATGGAAGCCACGGATCCCGCCGTCGCCGACGATGTCGATGTCGCGATCACCTTCGACGGGCTGCGCCGGCTCTTCGCGCGCTACGGGATCCGCCGTTGGGAGGTCGAGCGCTCGGGCTTCGATGGGCCGCATCCGCATCTCGGCGCGCTCTTCCCGCTCGCCGGCGGGCTTCTCCAAGCCGCCGGCATCGAAGAAGACCTGACGACGGGCGACGTCGTCGCCGCCGACGGCCGCGAGCACTTCGTCGAGGCGATCCGCGAGTTCGAGGCGGGCACGCTCGACAGCAGGTTGCTCGAGGTGCTCTGTTGCCAGGGCTGCATCATGGGCCCGGGCATGACGACCGCTGCGCCGCTCTTCCGGCGACGCGCTCAGGTCAGCCAGTACGTGCGCGCTCAGGTCAAGCGTTACGACAAGCAAGAGTGGCACCGCGCGATGCGCCGCTTCGCCGACGTCGATCTCTCGCGCACCTTCCACGCCGACGATCAGCGGCTCCCCGAACCGACCGAGCCCGAGATCGCCGCGATCCTCCTGCGCATGGGCAAGCGCGCCGCCCAGGACGAGCTCGACTGCGGCGCCTGCGGCTACGACACCTGCCGCGAGCACGCGATGGCGATCGCCAACGGCCTCGCCGAAAGCGAAATGTGTCTGCCCTACACGATCGAGACGCTGCACGGCGCGCTCGGCGAGCTGGCCTCCACGCAAGAGGCGCTCATGCAATCCGAGAAGCTCGCGAGCATGGGGCAGCTCGCCGCGGGCATCGCGCACGAGGTCAACAACCCGCTCGGCGTCGTACTCATGTACGCGCACATCCTGCTCGACGAAGCGCGCGGCAACGCGGCGCTCGAGGGCGACCTGCAGCTCATCGCCGAGCAAGCGGATCGATGCAAGAAGATCGTCGCCGGGCTGCTCGACTTCGCGCGCCAGAACAAAGTTCTGCACCAGGAAGCCGACGCCCGGGACTTGATGCTGCGCGCGCTGCGCTCGGTGCCTCAGCCCGCGAACGTCAGCGTCGAGACCGACCTCGACGGCATCGACCCCGCCTGCGAACTCGACCCCGATCAGTTGCTCCAGGTGCTCACCAACCTGATCAGCAACGCCTACGCGGCGATGCCCGAAGGCGGCCGGCTTGCCGCGAGGCTCGGCGCGGACGACGATCACGTGATCTTCGAGATCGAGGACACCGGAACCGGGATCGCCGCCGACCACCAGAAGAAGATCTTCGAACCCTTCTTCACGACGAAGAAGATCGGCAAGGGAACCGGCCTCGGCCTCGCGGTGGCCTACGGCATCGTCAAGATGCATCGAGGGCACATCGACGTGCGGTCCAATGCCGACCCAGCCGCGGGCCCCACCGGTACCACGTTCGTCGTGCGCGTACCACGTCAAGGGAGAATGGAGTGATGGCCATGAACGAGTCGCGGACCAAGGCGACGATCCTCGTCGTCGACGACGATCCTGATTTCTTGCTGCAAGAGCGCGTACAGCTCGAGGCGGCGGGCTACGAGGTCGTCGCCGCGCCGGGGCGCCAGGAGGCCGAGGCGATCCTCGATGCGGGGCTCAAGCCGGACATGGCGATGATCGACCTGATGATGGAAGACGTCGACGCAGGTTTCACGCTTTGTCACCACATCAAGGTGCGTTATCCCGACGTGCCGGTCATCATGGTGACCGGCGTCACCGCCGACACGGGTCTCGAATTCGAAGCGGTGACTCCCGACGAGAAGCGCTGGATCAAGGCCGATGCGATTCTCTCGAAGCCCGTGCGTTTCGAGCAGCTCGACCGCGAAGTGCGCCGGTTGCTGAGAGTTTGAGGGCCGCTCGAACGGGAGGTTCCATGGCAA
>CAZPJJ010000371.1:0-4537 GCA_964586535.1 uncultured Acidobacteriota bacterium
GCCGCCGGCCGCGAGGAGGTGCTCCAGATCCCCTTCCGCCACGACCTTGCCGCGATTGATGATGACGACGCGCTGGCAGGTCGCCTGAACCTCCGGAAGGATGTGGCTGGAGAGGATCACTGTGCGCTCGCGGCCGATGTCGCGGACGATCGAGCGGATCTCGATGACCTGCGTCGGATCCAGGCCAACGGTCGGCTCATCCAGGATCAGAATGCGCGGGTCGTGGATGACCGATTGCGCGAGGCCGACGCGCTGGCGGTAGCCCTTCGAGAGGTTGCCCACCAACCGCGTGCGCACTTCTCCGAGTCCGCAGCGCTCGATCGCCCCTTCGACCGCCTGCCGGCGCCGCGACCGCGGCACGCCGCGGATCTCGGCCGCGAAGCGCAGGTAGTCCGTGACGGTCATCTCTGTGTAGAGCGGAGGGTGTTCGGGAAGAAAGCCGATCGCACGGCGGACTTCGAGCGGATCCTCGAGGACGTCGTACCCAGCCATTCGAACCTGCCCCGCCGTCGGGGGCGTCAGTCCGGTCATCACCTTCATCGTCGTGGACTTGCCCGCGCCGTTGGGGCCGAGAAAGCCGAGGATCTCACCCCGGTAGACGGTAAACGAGATGCCCCGCACGGCCTGTACCTGCCCATAGAGCTTGTAGAGGTCGCGAATCTCGATCATCGGCTCTCGACCGGAGCCATGCCCGTCCGGCGCACCCAACCCCGTCGCGACTGCCGCGGGCGTACCCGCCCGACCCTCGCTCATCGACGCCCCGCCTTTCCCGGACCCTCGCGAATCCGTGCCCAGCCCGCTCGCCCACCGCGGTGCGGACGTGTGTATCTACCGTCCTGCCGGGGAAGTGTCAACGAAACCGGCCCCTTGGCCGGCAGCGGCTCAGAGGGGCTCCTCCGTCCCGTCGCCGTTCTCGGCACGCCTCGCAAGCAGGCGATCGGCGACGCGCCGCAGTCTTTCGCGCGCTTCTCCCGGGTCCCGCGTCGGGGCTGAAGTCCTCCGGACCGCTGGCGCTGGGGTGGACGGCTCGGCGGCCGCGTCGGAGGCGATGCGAACCTCCCGTGGCGAGTAGCCCAGCGCCTCCGCGAGCCGACGCCGCAGAGCGTCTTCCTCGTGCGCGAGGGCGTGGGACCAGGCGCTTCCGGCGAACCGGAGCGTCACGATGTGCTCGCGTTCGATCACGCCCAGCAAGTAGCGCCCGAGTTCGGGGCCCAGCGCCGCCGCCACGCGGGCCCGCCGCGCGGCCTGGAAGAGCCGTCCCGGAGCACCCTCGGGAATACCCAGCTGCGCGAGCGGCCGGAGCTTCGAGCGCCGTCGTTCGGGGCTATCGTTCACGCACTGAGGATAGCAGCCGCGTGTGCTATCTTGCCGCGCGCACTTGCGAAACCCGTGGCGGAGGATCTCGTGCCCCTCGAAACGTCGACCCACGCGCCGTCCAAGTCCAAGGCCCGCTGCCGGTTCTACTCGAGCAACGGCATCTCGCGCTGCATCGAGCCTGCGTACGCCGAGGGCTTCTGCCGCTTCCACTACGAGTGCTTCCTTCGCGGCGAGGTGCTGGGCAACGGGCAGATCAACGAGATGCTCACCGACCAGAATCGGCGCCGGACGATCAATTTCCACGGCCAGCGAGAGGACGACCAGATCTACGTCAACGAGCCCTGAGTTCCCTCTCGGCTCGCTCAAGAAGCTCGCGCACGGGAGCCGGCCTCGGTACCTTCGTTTGCTCGCGCGCGCGGCCAGAGCACCCGGAACCGCGATCCCTCGCCTTCCCTGCTCTCGCACGAGACCTTCGCGCCGTGCGCGTCCGCGAGTGCCTTGACCGTCGAAAGACCGATGCCGCTGCCGGGGCTGTCGATGGCTCCGCGACCGCGATAGAAGCGTTCCCAGATCTTGTCGCGCTCTTCGGCGGGAATGCCGATGCCGTTGTCCTCGACCTCGACTTCGACATAACCGTTCGGCCCATCGCCGACGCGCAAATGCACGAATCCGCGGCGCGGCGTGAACTTCACGGCATTGCCGACGAGGTTGTCCAGGACCTGCACGAACGCGCCGCGATCCGCCTCGACGACCGCGTCCTCGGTTTCGACGCGCCCCTCGAGCACGATCTCGCGGGCGCGCGCGGCGCCCTCGTGATGCGAGAGCACGTCCTTGATCGCCGCGATCGCGTCCACGGGACCCGAACGAGCCTTTCCGCCTTCTTCGGCCCGGGCGAGGGCGAGCACGTTGCCGACCATCTCGGACATGTGGTCCACGTTGCGCAGGCACGCGGAGAGAGCGCGCCGCTGCTCGTCGTTGAGCTTGCCCAAGCGGCCGTCCGAGATCATCTGCACGTAGCCGCGAATCGAGGTCAGCGGTGAATTCAGCTCGTGGGCGACGTCGCTCAGCAAGCGCGAGCGCATCTTGTCGAGCCCCTGCAACTCGGCGTTGACGTGATCGAGTTCGTCGCTCTTGTTCGCGAGATCGCGGTGTAGGGTCATCAGCTCTTCGTAGGCGCGCTGCAGTTCTTCGCGCGAGCGATCGAGTTGCGTCGCATCGGCGGCGAGCCGGCGCTCGGCGGCGCGGTGCCGCGTGATGTCGCGCACGACGAGCAGACGTGCCTCGACCGCGCCACCCCGCGCGTCCAGCGGCCGCATCACGAGTTCAACCGTACGGGAGAGACCGGGCGCGAGATCGAAGATCTGCGCGTGTTCGCGGGCGGGCGCGTGGCTCGCTTCCTCGAGAAAGGCGACGAGCGCCGTCGGATCCGCGAAGCGGTGCGCGACGAGTGCACGGAGGTGGTCCTCGCTGGTCCCCAGCGAGTGCGTTGGCTCGAGGTCGAAAATTCCCGCGAGCGTGCGATTCATGAGCGCGACCCGCCAGGCACCTTGCGATTCCGCGGGAGCCGAGAGGAGCGCTACGCCGTCCGACATGCCGTCGAGCACGAGGTTGAGGCGCCCTTGATGTGCCGAGAGGCGATGCACGGCCTGGTTCTCGTCGTGGCCGTCACGGAGCGCCACGGCGACCGCGATACCGCACGATGTCCGCAGCGCGCGCGCTTCCGCGTCGTAGACCCGCGTCTCCAAGGCCGCGTCCGCCGGCACGATCCGCGCGCGGAAAGGATCGACCGACTCGCCGTGCGAGGCCCGAGCCACGCGGTCGAGCACGAGGAGCAGGTCCTCGGCGGCGACCAGGTCCTTGAGTCGCTTGCCGACGACGGCATCGCCGAGCAGCGCCGTCGCCGCGGGATTTGCCTCGCTGATACGCCCATCGACGATGACGAGCAGGCCCGAGGCCATGCCCTCGACGATACCCCGGTAGCGGGCCAGCGCGTCGGCGGCAGGTTCGCCTTCCTCGCGCGCATCGTCCATGAAGAGCGCGAGGCCGTCACCGTCCCGCTGCCACCACGAGGCTGTCACCTTGACCGGAATCGGCGCCGGGCTCGCGGCGAGAGTCAAGTTGCCGATGACGCTCTCGCGCCGCCGGCGCGCGAGCGTGAGTTCGGCCACGAAGTCCCGGAAAGAGTCCCCTGCGAAGAGCGCGTCGAGACCACGCCCCTCGAGGTCGCCGGGATGCGTCCCCGCGAGTTGCGCCGCCGATTCGCTGGCGGTCGTGACGACGAGGGAAGCGTCGGTGACGAGAAGCGCGCGTCCCGGCACGGCCTCGCTGGCCTCGCCGAGGCGGAGCAAGCGTCGCTCGGCCTTGTGGTGCCGATCGCGCAGCGTGCGCGCGAGGTCGTTGACCGCTCGCGGCAGCGCCGTCGCCGCCGCGTCGCCTTCGGCCGCGACCTCGACGTCGTAATGCCCCGCCGCGAGTCGCCGGAGCGCGTCGGCGACGAGGCTCTCGCCCTCGGGTCGGCGCGAGCGTCCGAATCGCGCACCGAGCCAGAAGACGAGCACCGCGGCGGCGGCAACGAGAAGTCCCGGCAACACCGCGAGCAGGACATCGAGCGTCGTGCCTTCGAGCGCGAGGGGGGTGATCATCGTCCCTCCCCGCCGAGATCCGCCACGACCCCGCGGCGCGCCGGGAGCTTCGACTCGCTCGAGAAGAGATAACCCTGAGCCCAGTGCGCGCCGCACTCGAGCAGCGCCTCGCGTTCGCTCGCTGTCTCGACGCGCTCGGCAACGAGGCGGGCTTCGGCCCGCTGGGCGAGGTCGGCGAGCGAGCGCACGATCTCGCGCCGCAGCGGGTCGCGCTCGAGCCCGCGGACGAGGGTGACATCGAACTTGAGGAACTCCGGGCGCAAGGTCTCGACCAGAGCGTTCGTCCGCGGACCCGATCCCGCGTCGTCGAGCGAGATCCGGTAGCCCGCATCGCGCAGTTGATCGACGCGCTCGCGGTAACTCTCGGGCTCCAACTGAAGCTGGCTCTCGGCGACTTCGACCACGATCCGTCCGGGTGAGAGCCCGACCTCGGCGATGTGGGCCATCGTCGCCGGCGAGAGCCAATCCGGATCCGCGATGCTCTCGGCGAGCGTGTTGAGGAAGACCAACGGCGGCGCCTCCCCCATCGAGAGCGCCGCGAGCGCTTCGTGTCGGCAGACGCGATCGAGATCGCCGGC
>CAZPJJ010000372.1:0-4534 GCA_964586535.1 uncultured Acidobacteriota bacterium
GGACGCGGCCGATTCCACTCCCCGCCCTGCTCCCGCCTCTCCTCGACGCTTTGGATGCACGGGGAATCGCTATGCGAAGAGTCGTGATCGTCCCGGCCTCGGGCATTCATCGGCCGATGGGCCGCGCGGAACTCGCCTCGTGGATCGGCGAGGACGCGGCGCGGAGCGCCGGCATGCTCGCTCCCCACGATTGCGACGCGCCGTGCCGCCGCGTCGGGACGACCACCGATGGAATCTCCGTTGCGGTGCATCCAGCCGTAGCGACCGCCTCGGCGCTTCTCGTCGTCGGCCGCATCGTGTTTCACTATCTCGCGGGATTCGGCGGGGGCCGCAAGATGCTCGTCCCCGGCGTTGCATCGCGCGGCACGGTCCTCGCGGTCCATGCCCGCTGCCTTGCGGAGCGCGCCGGCACCGGACGCCACCCGCGAGCACGAGCCGGTGTTCTCGACGGGAATCCCATGAACGAGGCAGCGCTCGGAGCGGCGCTCTGCCTCCCCCCCGCCATCGCGCTCCACATTACGCTCGCGGCTTCCGGAGCGCTGGAGTCGATCGAAGCGGGCGACCTGCTGGACGATCACCGACGTGCATGCGGGCGCTTCGCGGCACACGCGCAGCTTCTCGTCGAGGCACCGTTCGACGGTGTGATCGTCGCGACGGGCAGCCGCGCCGCGAGCCGGGATCTAGTGCAGGCGCACAAGGCGCTCGATGCCGTCGCACCGATCGTTCGCGACGGCGGTGTCGTGCTCCTCGTCGCACGCTGCGAGGACGGCATCGGCAACGAGGAAGTGCGTGCCGGACTGCGCCTCGGATCCACGGAAGCCCTGGAGCGGCGCCTACGAGAGCGGTTCTCGGTGGGGGGACACACGGCGCTGGCTCTCCTGGAGAAGACCACGCGACTCCGCGTCCTGGCGCTCACCAACTTGGATGCCGAAAGCTGCCGCCTTGCGAAGATCACCCCCGTCACGACGTGGGACGAAGGCTTGCAAGCGTTTCGTTCAGCCGTAGGACCTCGCGCCAGAATCGCGGTCGCGCCGTCCGGTGCGGGTCTGCTCTACCGGTGCGTGTCGGACGCGGACGCCGGCTTGTGATCCTGGGCGTGGTACGACGAGCGAACGAGAGGTCCTGCCTCGACGTGCCGGAATCCCATCGCGAGTCCCTCGTGGCGGAATCTCGCAAACTCCTGGGGCGAAACATAGCGACGAACGGGTAGGTGCTCGGGCGTCGGGCGAAGGTACTGGCCGAGCGCGAGCACATCCACGCCCGCGTCGCGGACGCGGCGCATCGTCGCGAGCAACTGCTCGTCGGTTTCGCCCAGGCCGACCATCATCGCGGTCTTCGTGTGACCACCCCAATCCGCCTTGCGCTGCGCTGCGGCCTCGAGGAGACCGAGGGAATGTTCGAAGCGCGATCCCGGCCGCGCGACCCTATAGAGTTCGGGGACGGTCTCGATGTTGTGGGAAAAGACCTCGGGACGCGCACCGAGCACCAGATCGAGGGCGAGCGCTGGATCTTGCTTGAAATCGGGAGTCAGGACTTCGACGTCGCATCCGGGCACCTCGCGGTGAATCGCCTCGATGCACGCCCGAAAGTGAGCCGCGCCTCCGTCGGGAAGATCGTCTCGATCCACCGACGTGATGACGACGTGCTTGAGCGCGAGCGCGGCGATGGCCTTCCCGAGTTCGACGGGCTCGGAGGGATCGGGAGGAGCCGGCGGGAGTCCCGTCTTCACGGCGCAGAACCCGCAGCGCCTCGTGCAAACGTCACCGAGGACCATGAACGTGGCGGTGCCGGCGGACCAGCACTCGTAGACGTTTGGGCAGCGCGCCTCCTCGCAGACCGTGTTGAGCTTGTGTTGCGCGATCAGGCGCCGAACGCGGTTGTACTCGGGCCCGGTCTCCAGCCGCACCTTGAGCCAGCTCGGCTTGGGACCAGCCACCCCGCCCTCGCGGGCCTTGCCCGCAGGCGAGTCGGGACTCGGTCGATACTGAGGAAGGCGGATCGGCGCCATGTCGTCTCCGGTGAGCTCGTGGCGGCTCTTCGGGAGACTACTCCGGGAGGCGCATCCCCGCCCGTGGACCCCTCAGAGCCTCAGGCCGGGATCGGTTTCGTACGCTGAGCCGATCTGGCAGAGGTGCGTGAGCAGCATCGCAGCGACGCCGTAGAGCTTCCGGAGTGTCTCGATGTCGGTGATGCGTCCCTCGGCCTCGACGTAGAGTTCGTCGATACCCTCCGGGAACTCGGGACCGAACCAACCTTCGTGGTCGCGAACCTCGACGCGCTGGAGCGTCTCGCAGCTCAGGATGGACCCGCGGAGATCCTCGGAAGCGAAGAGTCGCCGCACCTCCTCGTGATCGCTGGCCTTCACCAGGAACTCCGCATCGAAGGCCTCGTCGCCCACGATCAGATCCTGGGCCCCGAAGAACTTGGAGACGGCCTGCATCCAATTCCGGCGCACGATGGCGAAGCGGAATCCGTCGCGGTTGATGTAACCGGCCCGCAATCGCGTCACTACATGGGAGGCATAACCGGCGACATCGGCGTGAACGTCGAGCGTGATCGCAAAGGGCGCGTGCCGGACGACGACCTTCTCCCCGTCCCAGGTGGAGCCACCGGCCTCGATATGACCGGCGAGGGCTGACCAGATAGCAGACTCGTGTTTGCGGAAGTTCTCGCACGGGGTGTCGGTCATTCGCAGATCCTCCGGACTCGTTGCGCTCGCGGGATCATCTTGCGCCAATCGCCTCGGGGCAAGTGGGTGGCGCCGATACGTCAATATCCGGGATGATGCCCACTCGCGCATTCGGGAGGTCGACCGTGACGAGAATTCCCTTCGACGACACAGATCGGCTCTGTATCAACACCATCCGCGCTCTGGCCATCGACATGGTCGAAGCGGCCCGCTCGGGGCATCCGGGCTTGCCGATGGGTGCGGCGCCCATGGCGTACGTGCTCTGGCAGCGGCACCTGCGCTTCGCGCCGCAAGACCCGCTCTGGCCCGATCGCGACAGATTCGTGCTCTCGGCAGGCCATGGTTCGGCCTTGATCTACGCGTTGCTGCACGCCCACGGCTTCGACCTTCCCGAAGCCGAGTTGCGGGCTTTCCGCCAGTGGGGCAGCAAGACGCCAGGCCATCCCGAAGCAGGGCACACCGCGGGCGTCGAGGCGACGACCGGCCCACTCGGCCAGGGCAGCGCCATCGCCGTCGGAATGGCCATCGCCGAGCGGGCTCTCGCGCATCGCTTCTCGAACGGCGGCGGCTCGCTCGTCGATCACACCACGTACGCGATCGTTTCGGATGGCGACCTCATGGAGGGCATCTCGGGGGAAGCCGCGTCGTTGGCGGGGCATCTCGGTCTCGGGAAGCTCGTCTGTCTCTACGACAGCAACCTCGTCTCGCTCGACGGCCCGACCTCTATGGCCTTCAGCGAAGACGTCGGGGCGCGCTATCGCGCCTACGGCTGGCACGTGGTCGAAGTCGCCGATGGCGACCGCGATCTCGAGGCGATCGACGCGGCGATCGCGCAAGCGCGCGCCCTGCGAGACCGTCCTTCGCTCATCGTCGTGCGCACGACGATCGGCTTCGGCTCGCCCAAGAAGGCGGGATCGTCTGCGGCGCATGGCTCGCCGCTCGGCACGGAGGAGGCCGCGGCCGCCAAGCGTGCGTATGGACTCGACCCCGAGAGCTCTTTCGCGATCCCGGCGGCGGCGCGAGCGCGATTCGCCGAGGCGGGCGCGCGCGGGTCTCGCGAGCGAGAGGAATGGCGCGCTCGTTTCGAGCAGGCCGCGGCACGAGAGCCGGCGCTCGCGTCGGCGTGGGCCGAAGCCCACGCGGGAACCCTGCCCACGGGCTGGGACGCGGACCTTCCCGCTTGGGAGCCGGGGGCCAGCATCGCGACGCGCGTCGCGGGCGGCAAAGTGCTCAACGCGCTCGCCAGCCGTGTTGCAACGCTCTTCGGGGGCGACGCCGATCTCTCGGTATCGACGAAGACCGCGCTCGGCGGCAAGGGAGCCTTCGACGGAAGGACCGGCGCAGGACGCAACGTCCACTTCGGTGTCCGGGAGCACGCGATGGGTGCGATCGCCAACGGCATCGCCTATCACGGGGGGCTTCGCCCCTTCGTCTCGACCTTCCTCGCTTTTTCGGACTACATGCGGACTCCCGTCCGCCTCGCGGCACTCGATCGTCTTCGCGTGGTCTATGTGTGGACGCACGATTCACTCGGCGTCGGCGAAGACGGACCGACGCACCAGCCGGTCGAGCACGTGACCGCACTGCGCGTCATTCCGGGTCTCTCGGTGATTCGGCCCGGAGACGCCAACGAATGCGCCGCCGCTTGGGCCTTCGCGCTCGAGAAAGCGCATGGCCCGGTCGCGCTCATCCTCTCCCGCCAGGACCTGCCGGTTCTCCCGGGGACGCGGGAACACGCGCGGGAGGGAGTCGCACGCGGAGCGTACGTGCTCGCGGAGACGACCCTCGGCTCTCCCCGTGTCATTCTCATCGCCACGGGGTCGGAACTGGCGCTCGCTTGGGAAG
>CAZPJJ010000373.1:0-4533 GCA_964586535.1 uncultured Acidobacteriota bacterium
CTCACGCCGCGCGCCCCCTACCTGCGCGACGCCGAGTTGCTCCTCGCCGCCGACTGCGCTGGCTTCGCCGCGCCCAACTTTCACCGCACGCATCTCGCCGGACGCGCGCTCGCCATCGCCTGCCCCAAGCTCGACGAAGGCATGGACCGCTACCTCGAGAAGCTCACCGCGATGATCGACGAAGGCGGCATCCGCGCGCTCTCGGTGCTCATCATGGAAGTGCCGTGCTGCCGTGGCCTGCTCGGCGTCGCCGTCGAGGCCGTGCGGCGCGCCTCGCGGCCCGTCCCCGTGCACGTCGAGGTGATCGCCATGGACGGGCGCACGATCACGAAGCAGGAGGTCGAGACGGGGCGCTAGTGGGATTCGGGCTCGCCGCGCGAAACGATCGTCGCGATCGCCAGATCGCCCGTCACGTTGACCGCGGTGCGGCACATGTCGAGGAAGCGATCGACGCCCAGGATCAAGCCGATGCCCTCCACCGGGACGCCGACGGTGCCGAGGATCATCGCCACGACCGGGAGCGATCCCGCCGGGACGCCCGCCGTGCCGATGCCGCCGAGCACGCAGATGAAAAGCACCACGAGCTGCTGGCCGATCGACAAATCGACCCCGTAGACCTGCGCCAGGAAGAGAGCCGTCACGCCCTCGAAGAGCGCCGTGCCGTTTTGGTTCGCGGTCGCGCCGATCGTCAGCACGAAGCGCGACACCGAGCGGGGCAGGCGCAGGTTCTCCTCGGCGACGCGCAGCGCCGTCGGGAGCGTCGCGTTGGACGACGCCGTCGAGAACGCCGTGATCATCGCCGGTTCGACCGCGGCGAAGAACTTCAGCGGATTCGTACGGCCGAGCGTGGCGAGCAGGATCGAATACACGCCGAACTGGTGGATCACGAGCGCGAGCAGCACGACGCCGACGAAGCGCGCGAGCTGCCACAGCACGTCATAGCCGAGCTGCGCCGTCAGCGTGAAGAGCAGCGCGCCGACGCCCACGGGCGCGAGTGAGATCACCATCGTGATCAGTTGCATCGTGACGTCGTAGAGCCCTTCCAGCGCTCCTTCGAGCTTTCGCGCAGGTTCCGTCCTCGTCATCGCCAAGCCGATGCCCAGCATCAGCGCGAAGAACATCACCGCGAGAATGTCCCCGTTCGCGGCCGCCCGGACCGGATTGTCCGGAATGATCTGCACGAGCAGGTCCACTCCGGAGCGCGCACCGATCGACGACGTGATCGCCGCCGCCCGCTCGCCCGCGCCCTCCATCAGCCGCGCCTTCGCGTCCTCCGCCATGCCGTCGCCGGGGCGCAGCACGTTGACGAGCGTGAGTCCGAGCAAGACCGCGATCAGCGACACGACCACCGTGTACGCGAGCGTGCGCAGACCCACGCGCCCCAGATGCCGCAGATCGCCCAGCCCCGTCACGCCGAGAGGCAGCGCCGCGAGCACCAGCGGGATCACCAGCATGAAGAGCAGCCGTAAAAAGATGCTGCCGATCGGTTGCGAGACGTAGGTGACGAAAGCGTCGAGGCGCGCGTCGCCCGAGAAAAGCACGTTCGCGAGCACGCCGAGGCCCGCGCCCACGATGAAGCCGATCGCCATGCGGACATGGAGTTTCTTCTCGCTCATCAGACGACCGCCCGCGCGCCGCGAACGGGCGAATGCAGCTCGCTCAAGCGAGTTTCGATGCTCACAAGGGCCTCCACGAGAAGCCGATCATACAAGCGTAGCGCTGTCATGCCGCATGCCCGGCGTCTCCTCCTTCCCGCTGGAGCTCGTCAGCGCGAGTTCTCGAGATACTTGAGGAACTCCGCGTCCGTCGACAAGAGCAGGCGCGTGTCCTTTCCGAGCGTCTTCTCCCATGTCTCGAGGGTCTTCACGAACTGATAGAAGCGCGGATCCCTCGAGTAAGCGTTGGCGTAGATGCGCGACGCTTCCGCGTCGGCTTTGCCGCGCATCTGTTCCGCCTCTTTGAATGCCTCCGAGCGGATGCGCAAGAGCTCGCGCTCCATCTGGCCGCGAATCTCGGCGCTCTTGCCCTGCCCTTCGGATCGGTTGCGCTCCGCGATGCGCTGCCGCTCGGAGATCATCCGGTCGTAGACCTTCTGCCGCACCGACTCGACGTAGTCGACGCGCTTCAGGCGAACGTCGACGAGCTCGATCCCGAACTCGGGCGTGATGGCCGCCGACTTCGCCAAGATCTCCTTCGCGATGCCTTCGCGCCCGACCACGATCTCCGCGGACACCTGATCGCCGAGGATGTCCTGGATCTCCTCGCTGACGTCGAAGTCGCGGTTCGTCGAGCGCACGACCTCGATCAGGTCGTAGCCGGCGATCGCATTGCGCGTCGCGCCGTCGATGATGTCGTCCAGTCGCGACTGTGCGCCCCGTTCGTCGCGGACGCGCTGGAAATAGAGCAGCGGGTCGGCGATGCGCCAGCGGGCGAAAGCGTCGACGAAGATGAACTTCTTGTCCTTCGTGGGCATCTCGTTCTTGGCGCCGTCCCATTCGAGCCAGCGGCGATCGAGCTTGATCGCCTTCTGCAAGAACGGCACCTTGAAGTGCAAACCCGGTTCGACGATCGGCTCGCCGATCGGCTTGCCGAGCTGCGTGATGATCACCTGCTGCGATTCGTCCACGATGAAGACCGCGCCGGTCACGAACGAGACGATCGCCAGCGCGATCAAGACCGAAGCGATGGAGATGAGACTCTTCATTGCGCACCTCCAGGCCGGCTCGGCGCGGCGGGCGGTTTGACGCTCGTGCCGCTCAGGTCGAAGAAGGGAAGCAAGTTCTTCGTGTCGGCCCCGATCACGAACTTATCGCCAGTACCCGGAAGCACGCGCTGGAGAGTCTCGAGATAGAGCCGCTGCCGCGTGACCTCGGGGGCTTTGCGGAACTCCTCGTAGATCGCGAGAAAGCGCCCCGCTTCGCCACGTGCGTTGTTGACGCGCTCCAGGGCGTAGCCCTCGGCGCCGCGCAGCGCCTGCTCGGCTTCACCCTCGGCCCGCGGTACCTGCTTGTTGTACTCGGACCAGGCCTCGTTGATCAGCCGCTCTTTCTCTTGGATCGACTCGTTCACCTCGTTGAAGGACGGCTTGACCTTCTCGGGCGGTGTCACGTCCTGAAACACGAACTGCTCGACTTTGATGCCGGTCTCGTAGCGGTCGCAGAGCTCCTGAAGGACGACCTTCGATTCCGCGGCGATGCGCTCGCGGCCGATCGTCAGCACCTCATCGACGCTGTGGTTGCCGACCGCCCCGCGCGTCACCGCCTCGGCCAATCCCCGAAATGTCTCACGCGGGTTGCGCACCTTGAAGAGGTAGAGATAGGGATCGACGATGCGGTACTGGACGATCCACTCGACATCGACACCGTTCAGGTCGCCCGTGAGCATGAGCGACTCGTCGAGAAAGCGGCTCTTCTCGTACTGCGTCTGAACGCCCGCCTCGAGCGTCCGGAAGCCGAATTCTTCCTTGAGTTGCCGGTTGACCGGGATCTTGTACACGTGATCGACGAAGGGAATCCGCAACTGTGGCCCCGGTTTTTTCGTCTCTCCCGTGAACTTCCCGAAGCGAAGGACCACGGCCTCTTCCTCCGGCTCCACCTGGTAGTACGACAGGAAGGCGAGGACGAGCAGGCCCACCACCGCCGCGATCGTCAACACCGTGCGCGGCGGGATCTTCGGAAGATTCGGGAGCCTGATTTCGGGGCCGCCCTGGCCTGGCCAAGAGGGTCTTTGGTTCATGGATCGAGTCTCCTCGAGACCGACCCTATCACGATGATGAGATTAAGGAAGCGAAAGACTTTCCTACGACAGGGTTAACGCAGCACCCAGTGCCTGACACCCTCGCGCTCGAGAAACCCCTCGGCGCCGCTGCCCTGCAGCATCGCCAGCGTCGAGAGCATGCCCGCCTGCGTGCAGCTCTCGGCCACGACGGTCACGGAGCGCGGCGCGTCGCGGACGGGCCAGCCCGTCGTGGGATCGAGGATGTGCCCGTAGCGCACGCCATCGCGCAGAAGAAAGCGGCGCGCGTCTCCGCTCGTGGCGAGCCCGCCCGCGCGCAGCGCGACCACGAGCGTCGCCGCCATGCTCGCGGGGTTGGGATTCTCGACGCCGACGCGCCAGGGCTCGAGGTCGAGCAGCATCCGGCTCGATGCCAGATCGCCGCCGAAGTTGACGAGCGAAGGGCACGGCGCCGCCGCCTTCGCGAGCGCCGCCGCCTGGTCCACCGCGTACTCCTTGCCGATGCCGCCGAGGTCGATTTCCATCTCCGGTTCGAGCGTCAGCGTGCGTCCGTCCCAGCGCGCCCGTGACCAGCCGACCTGCGCGCGTAGCGCCTCGACCGCCTCGCTGGCCGGCAAGCGGTCGCTGCCGTCGAACTTCCAGCAGCGGCGCAGGACTCCCGACGTGATATCGAAGCGGCCCTCGCTCATCTTGTGGAGCGCGTCCGCGAAGGTGATCAGGCGCGCCGTCTCGTCGTCGACGCTCACCGGCTCGCCGCGGCTCGTGTTGATCCGATCGATGATGTTGCCGCGGCGGTAG
>CAZPJJ010000374.1:0-4522 GCA_964586535.1 uncultured Acidobacteriota bacterium
ACCCACCAGCTCGCCACCCGTCAGGAGTGCTTCCTGCGAACCGTCCCGCGACCGGCTTTCCGGCGGGGAGATGGGGGCCAGCGATGAGCGTCTATGGCGGCGGGGATGCGCCCCGCCCGACACCCTTGTCCAAGTTGACCGCTCCCGAAGTCCGCGCTCGTAAGGGCCGCGGCCGGCTCGTCATGATGACGGCCTACGACGCGCCGACGGCACGGATCGCGGACGAGGCCGGCTGCGACATCCTCCTCGTGGGCGACTCGCTCGGGATGGTCGTCCTCGGCTACGAAGACACGCTCTCGGTCACGCTCGACGACATGGTCCGCCATACGGCGGCCGTCGCCCGTACGCGTCCCCGCGCGCTCGTCGTCGCCGACATGCCTTACCTCACCTACCACACGGGCCCCCGCGACGCCGTGCTCGCCGCCGGTCGCCTCATCCGCGAAGGACGGGCCGAGGCGGTCAAGCTCGAAGGCGGAAGCAAGCGCATTCCGATCGTCGAGGCACTGCTCGATGCAGAGATCCCGGTGATGGGGCATCTCGGGCTCACGCCGCAGTCGCTCCACGCCATGGGTGGTTTCCGCGTGCAGGCGCGGGTCGTCTCCGAAATCGAGCGGTTGCTGGACGACGCGCGCCGGCTCGCCGACGCGGGCGCCTTCGCGATCGTGCTCGAGGGCATTCCCGCGGACGTGGCGCGACTGGTCACGAACGCCGTTCCCGTCCCGACGATCGGAATCGGAGCGGGCGCCGAATGCGACGGCCAGGTGCTCGTCTTCCATGACGCGCTGGGGCTTGGCGCCGGGCCGACCCCGCGCTTCGTCAGACGCTACGCGGATCTCCACGCCGACGCCGTCTCCGCGCTCCAGCGCTATGCCGACGAAGTCCGCTCGGGCGCTTTCCCCTCCAGCGACGAGGCCTACCGGCTGCCGCGCGCGACGGCTTCCGCGCTGCGCGAGCGCTCGTGGCCTGGCGTCGGACAAGGCTGACCTCATGGAACTCGTCAGGCGGCTCCACATGATGCGCGAGATCTCTCGCGAGGCGCGTGCACGCGGACGCAAAGTTGCACTCGTCCCCACGATGGGCGCGCTTCACGACGGACACCTCGCTCTCGTGAGGCGGGCGCGCGAGATCGCCGACATCGTCGTCGTGTCGGTCTTCGTCAACCCGACGCAGTTCGGCCCTTCGGAGGATCTCGCGCGTTACCCGCGTGATCTCGCTCGCGACTCCGATCTCTGTATTCAAGAAGGCGTCGACTATCTCTTCGCGCCAGCCGCCGAGGAGATGTACCCGAAGGGATATCGGTCGTACGTCGACGTCGAAGGACTATCGGAAGTCTACGAGGGCGCAACGCGGCCGGGTCATTTCCGTGGTGTGGCGACGGTCGTGCTGAAGCTCTTCAACGTCGCACGTCCCCACTTCGCGCTCTTCGGGCAGAAGGACGGCCAGCAGGTCGTGGTCGTGCGGCGGATGCTCCAGGATCTGAACCTCGACGTCGAACTCGTGGTCTGTCCGACCGAGCGCGCCGAGGACGGACTGGCCCTCTCGAGCCGCAACGTCTTTCTCTCGGCGAGCGAGCGCGAGGCGGCACCCAGCCTCTACCGCGCTCTCGAGCGCGCGCGCGATCTCGTCGAAGCGCAGGGCGTCAGGGATGGCCGGCAGGTCGAGCGCGCGATGAGGCAGATTCTCGAGGCGACCGCGCTCGTGAAGATCGACTACGTCGCCCTCGTCGACCTCGACCGGCTCGAACCCCAAGACGACATCAAAGGCCCGGTCATGGCCGCGGTGGCTGCGTGGCTCGGAAACACGCGGCTGATCGACAACCTCGTCCTCACGCCAGGCGGCAACGCCGGCGGCGGAGAAGGAGGACTCTCGTGAGACGACCCTTTCTCTACGGCAAAGTGCACCGCGTCCTCGTCACCGAGGCCGATCTCGAATACGAAGGAAGCCTGACGCTCGACGTGGATCTGATGGAAGGCGCGGGGCTGCTTCCGCACCAACGCATCGAGGTCTACAACGTCACGCGCGGGACGCGGCTCGCGACCTATCTGATCGCCGGACCGCGCGGCCAGGGCGACTGCTGCATCAATGGCGCGGCCGCGCATCTCTGCAAGCCCGGCGACCGCGTGATCATCGCGGCGTACGCGGATCTCGAGGATCACGAGGTCGAAACGCACCGCCCGAAGGTCGTTCTCGTGCGCGGCGACAACCGAGAATTCGAGATCGTCGAACAAGAGACTCCGTTCAAGCGCGTCGCCTCCTGACGCCTTGGGGGCGCGTGCGACTCGCCGCGCCCCTCTTCACCCTCCTCGCTCCAGGTGTGCCAGCGCGAGCGTCGTGATCCCACGACTTACTCGATGTGCGGCTTCGTTTGGCTAGCGCTCCGACTCGGCGTACTTTTGGGGGCCGCTCTCCCCGCGAGAGTCACCGCGACTCCGCAGGCGCCCATCGAGTGAGATCCGACGCCGCCCCTTCGATGCCCCGAGGACGCCCATGATTCGCTTCCGCGCCGTTCTGCTCGCGCTCCTGACCGCGCTCTCCTGTGTGTGGACCGCCAACGCCGCCGATCGGCCCGCGCCGGTGCTGCGGCTCAAGCAGGGACCGCTCGATCCACGAACCCTCCCCGAGCGATCGTCCACGGACGCGACCTCGACGGTGCGCGTCCTTCAGTTCAATGCCGTGCCGGGAGCGTCCGTCCGCGCGGACCTCGAGCGCGCCGGGATCGCGGTCCTCGACTACCTCCCTGATCAAGCGCTCGTCGTCCGCGCCCGCACGACCGCCTCGCTGGCGGCGATCCGGGAGCGCGCGGATCTCGCCTGGGAAGGCCCGGTCGCGGCGGCCTGGAAGATCGCCCCGGATCTGGGCTCACGGCCCTATCTCGACGCCTCGCGTCGGGCGGGAGGCTCGTTGCTGGCGATCGTGACGCTCTGGCCCGACGCGGACGCCACCACCGCCGTCCTGCGCGTGCAGCGCTCCGGCGCGGAAGTCCGCGCCAGGTGGGAAGGCGGCTCGCATCCGCGGCTTCTGGTTCGTGCGCCCGAGCGCACGCTCCGCGCTCTCGCCGCCGACGACGACGTGGCCTTCATCGAGGAAGCGCCCGAAGCCACGCCCCGCAACGACGAGGCGACGTGGGTGGTGCAATCCGGCGTGCCGGACGTGCGGCCGCTCTGGGACCGCGGTCTCTACGGACAGGGCCAGATCATCGGCAACATCGACGGCCGGCTCGACATGAACTCCTGCTACTTCAATGACGGAGGCGCGCCGCCCGGACCCGGCCATCGCAAAGTGATCGCTTATCGCTCGAACAACGGCCTGGGCGCCGATAGCCACGGTACGCACACGAACGGCACGATGGCCGGCGACAGCGGCTCGCCCGGTGTCCCGGATCCAGGCGACGGGCACGCGCTCGCGGCCAAGATCGTCTTCGCCAATCTCTCCGACATCGACGGCTCGGGATCGGCACCGTCCAATTTGCTCGACTACCTCGTGCTCGCACATCAAGACGGCGCGCGCGTCCACACGAACTCCTGGGGCGATGACGGCACGACCGCGTACACGAGCTGGTCGCGCGACATCGACGAATTCTCGTGGAACTACGAGGACAGCCTCGTGCTCTTCGCGGTCACGAACGGCTCGTCGCTGAAGACACCCGAGAACGCGAAGAACGTGCTCGCGGTGGGCGCCACCGAGCGCGAGGGCAACGCGGGCAATCACTGTTCGGGCGGTCGCGGCCCCACGAGCGACGGCCGGCGCAAGCCCGAGATCTACGCCCCCGGTTGCTCGACGGTCTCGGCCGCAAGCGGTCAGACCTGCGGCACGCGCTCGCTCACTGGAACGAGCATGGCGAGCCCCGCGGTCGCCGGCGCCGCGGCTCTGGTGCGCCAGTACTTCGTCGACGGCTGGCATCCGACGGGCTCGCCCGACGCGCAGGATTCGCGCGTCCCCTCGGGCGCGCTGCTCAAGGCGGTGCTCGTCAGCGGCGCCGTCGATATGACGGGCGTCGCCGGTTACCCAAGCGATCTCGAGGGTTGGGGCCGCGTGCAGCTCGACCGCTCACTCTTCTTCGAGGGCGACGACCGCGGCCTCGTCATTCTCGACGACGTGCGCCGTGCCCAGGGCCTGCGCACGAACGACGAGCGCACTTACACGATCGATGTCGTCGACGGCTCTCAGGATCTCCGCGTGACGATGGCCTTCACCGAACCGCCCGCGGCCCTGCTCGCCGCGAACGCGACGGTCAACGATCTCGATCTGCTCGTGACAGCGCCCGATGGCACCGAGTACTGGGGCAACCGCACGGACGGCAACGGCGCCTCGATTCCCGGCGGCGCGCCCGACGCCAAGAACAACCTCGAGCAAGTGTTGATCGCGGCCCCGCAGGTCGGCGCGTGGACGGTGACGGTGATCGCGCGCTCGGTTCCCGTCGATGCGCAGGGCTTCGCCCTCGTCTCGACGGGCGGCGTGAGCGCGGTCGCGGCGGGCGTGCGGCTGCGCTACGACGGCCACCGGATCGTCGAGGTGCCCGCGC
>CAZPJJ010000375.1:0-4505 GCA_964586535.1 uncultured Acidobacteriota bacterium
CTTGACGCAGGGGATGGCCAGCCAACGGTCGTCTTCTTTGCGCGCGAGGAGATCGGCGATCATCTCGCGGTAGCGGGGCTCGAAGATGTGGTACGGGCGGGGAAGTCCTGGCAGCAGGACGTGATTCGCCAGCGGGAAGAGAGGCAACACGGTTGGTAAGTAAGGCGGCATCACGTGCGTGGTGCGCTTGGGGTTCCCATCGCTCATGCCACGAGTCTAGCGCCGGTTCCTGGACCGACAACCTGCCGCCGCGAGGAAAGCGGTGAACGTGACGCCCGCGCGCCGTTCACGTCCACCGCTCCCGCGTTTTCGAGCCGTCAGACGATCAGTCCCAGTTCGTGCGCATCGAGTCCGAGGGCGCCGTATCCGGGGAAGATCGTCTCGCGCGTCGCGACGTCGGCACCCATGTGATCGCGCAGGATCTCCCAGGCGATCGCCCGGTAGTCGGTGCGGTGCGCGAGATAGCGGCTCTCCACGCCGAACATCACGCCGGGTTCCCACGTCGCCGGGTCGCAGTTGTAGACCCCGCCCTGGACGCTCCCGCCGGCCGCGAGCATCGCGAGCGAAACACCGTGATCGGTGCCGAAGCCTCCGTTCTCGCGAGTCGTGCGGCCGAACTCGGTGAGCGTGATCACCGTCGTGTCGTTCCAGATCGAGGGATAGGCACGGGGATCGCTCGCGGCGCCCGAGAGCACGACATAGAGCGAGCGCATGCCGTAGGCGAGCCAGGACATCAGTTCGGGATGCGTCCCGGTCATCCCGCCTTGGCCGTCGTGATGATCCCAGCCGCCGAGCTGCGTCCCGGCGACGCGCGTGCCGTTCAGGCTCGACTGCGCGCTCTCGAGCAGAGAGAGCGCGCAGAGCTTGAGCGAGCGGAAGAACTCGTAGGAATCCTCAGCGAACTTCTTGCCGCCCGGGCCCGCCGGATCATCGGGATTCGTCTCCGCGCTCACGGGGAAGAGCGAGTCGCCCGAGACCGGATCCTTCGGATCCCAGGTCTCCTGCTCCCAGGCGCGGTACTCGTCGAGGACATCGACGAGCTTGACGCCGGTGTCCGAGAGGAGCGGACGGTAGGGCTCGAGACCGGAGAGGTTCGTGTAGACGCGCTTCCAGGCGGCTTCGTCCTTGTCGCGCAACGGCGGCAGGTGAAGGTAGTCGAAGTCGTCGGGATTGGCGACGTTGATGAACTTCTCGGGGCCGGCGATGAGCGTCGGCGGCGTGGACTGCGCGGTGAGCACCGGGATTCGCGCGCCCTGCGTGACGGCGTTCTCGCGTACATAGCGATAGAGCCAGCCCTCGAGCGATTGCGGCAAGGAAGGCGTGCCGTTCTCGAAGATGCGCTGGCCGTCGAAGTGGGATTGCGACATGTCGGGATAGCCGACGCGGTGGATCGCCGCGAGCGCGCCTGCGCCCCAGAGGTCGCCGAGGTCGGCGAGCGCTGGATGGAACGACGCGAAGCCGTTGAGCGGAATCGCGTCCCCGGGAGGGATGTAGAGCGTCGGACGGTTCGCGGCGCTGTAGTCCGCGTCGCCGTGCGGGATGAGCATGTTGATCCAGTCGGCACCGCCGCGCAGGAAGATGAAGAGCAGCTTCTTGTTCGTCGCATTGCCGGCGGCGAGGGCGTGGTCGAGCCAGGCACTCGGCAGAAGTGATCCCAGCGAGAAACCCGCGAGGGCGACGCCCGAGCCGCGCAAGAAGGACCGGCGGGTGAAGCGAGACGCGTTCCTGTTCATCGCAACCTCCTGCGCTCTATTGTTCGAGGAACTGGGGGTAGCCCATGAGGAAACCGACGAGCTGCTGAACGCGAAGGTCAGTCGGCGCGGCGGGGAGCCCGTTCTCGTCGGTCGTCAGATAGGTCAGCGCCTCGTCGCGTTCGGCGGGAGTGAGCGCGCCCGCGAAGAGGATTCCGGACCAGAAGTCGACGATCGCCGCGGGGTCGGAGGCCGACGTCAGGCCGTTATCGCTCATCAGCACGAGGAGATCGGAACCGAAGGCGTTGGCGGTGCGCTCCGCGAGGTCGAAGCCGAAGTTCTGCCGCTCGAGGAGGTTGTTCGTGTCGATCCACGCGCCGCCGACCTCAGGGTACCCCGTGGGGACCGGGTTGACGTAAGGGACGTACTGAAGCCGTTGCACGTAGCCGGAAAGATCGCGATTGAGGCCGTTGGTCTTGCCGCGCGTCGCGCGGAACGCGCTGATCACGTGTTCGAAGGGTGTCTTGATCTTGTCGCGGAAGCGGTCGGGATCGTTCGCGGCCGGGTGCGTGACGACCGCGCGGAGCACCTCGAGAAGCGATCCGTCGCTCGCCTGCCAAGCGGCGGCGACGTCGTCGATCATGGCGGTCGTCGGCGCGTCGGTGGCGAACCAGGCGAGGAGCTTCTTGGAGATGAAGCGCCGCGTCGACGGGTGATCGGCGATGGCGTCGAGGGCGAGCTGGATGTCGTCGACGCCGCTCGCCGGAGACGCGCTGGTGTCGGGAATGACGACCTCCTCGGGCGTGCCGGCGAAGAGCGTCTTCGCGCCGCTGTCGTGCTCCGCGACGCGGAAGTGCGCGACGTAGGAGCCCGTCTGCACGTCTTCCAGAATGCGCGGAATGCACGGGGCGAGCGGATCGCCGGCGTTGGCGGGAGTCTTCTTGCAGACCGTCCAGCCCGTGAGCACGCGAGCGAGGTTCTCGACGTCGGACTGCGTGTAGCCGCCGTCGACGCCCAGCGCGTAGAGCTCGAGCAGTTCGCGCGCCATGTTCTCGTTGGGCGCGGTGGCGACGTTCTCGTCCGTGTCGAGGAAAAGGATCATCGCCGGACCGAGCGTGCTCGCCTCGACGATCTCGCGGAAGGTTCCGGTGAACGCCAGATCACGGAAGAGATTCGTCTCGCGGTACTGGAGTTCCGTGGCGATGGCGCTGACGACTTCGGGATCGCGAAAACCGGTGATGAAGAAAGGAACGATGTCGCTGAAGTTGGTATTGAAGTGATTGGTCCAGAAGAGCGTCGCCTGCTGCTCGAGCTGACGGCGCGAGTAGATGCCGCGCAAGAGAGCGTGCGCGATGAGTTCGTTGATCGTGTCGGGCGGCGTGATCGGGTCGAGGCGCGACGTGAGCGCCGCGGGCTCGGCGATCGCTAGCGGCGCGAGCTGTTCGTCGAGATAGGCCGAGAGTCCGAGCGTCGCGAGGCGCTCGCGCGTCCACTCGTCCGGACCGAAGCCGAGACGCAAGAGCGCGTGATCGCGCACGACGTCGTCGCAGCGGCCGAGGAGGCTTCGCGGCGTGCCGCTGGAATCGTTGCCGGCGCTGCCTTCCCCGGCGCTGGACTCGCCGGTGACGACATAGAAGAACGACTCGCCCGAAGGCGGAGCCGTTTCGGTCGCGAAGAAGAGCGCCGCGACCTCGTCGCCGTGGCAACGGGGCGGCGTGCCGGCGCGCAGCTGCGTCGCGTTGCCGCGGTAGACGTTGTAGTCGTCCGCGCCGGGTGCCGCATCCCACGCGAGCTGGGACTCGCCCTCGAAACGGACGTTCTCGACGACGCCAGGAACCTGGGCGATGGCGTGCGCGGTCAACAGCCCGAGAAAGGCCGACGCCAGAGCCGCGAGACGACCGATGGCCTCGATCATGGTGACCTCCTCGCGCCCCAAGACGACCGGGACGGAGGAAAGTTGACGAGGCCGGCGAAATCAGTGAGCCGCGGCGGACATGCCCTCGGAGGAGACTTCGGGAGCCTCCGCGACCAGCAACCGGCGAATCCAGAGGGCGGTCGAGACGGCGGTGGCGAGAAGAACCGCGCCCGTCGCTTGGTGCGCGGTCGCGAAGACGATCTCGATCGGGTGCGGACCCTCGCCCGGAACCCGCGCCAGCACGGCCGCGAGGGCCGCGATTCCCAGCCCCACCTGCGTTCCGAGGAGAACGAGCAAGACTCGTCCGTACGCGCCGAGCAGGCGGCTTCCCGGATTGCCCGCCTCGCCGTGGAGGCCCCAGGCACGCAGGCCGACCGCGATCGCGACGATGACCACGAAAGAGGCCATCGTGATGTGAAGGAGCAGTCCTTGGCCCTTGTGGCGATAGAGCGCGCCCAGAACGAGTTGGATGAGGAGCATGCCGACCAAGAGCGCGGAGAGTCCGGCGTCGAGGCCGTATCCGCGCGTGGCGCGTGCCTCGATGGGGCCCCTCCAGGTCCGCGAGGTCGCCGTGGCGAGACCTACGAGCAGCGCGAGGAAGATCTGTCCCGTGACGCCATGGACGAGCGCGAGCGTGAGGCTGGGGCTCATGTCCTCGGGCGAAGTGCTGAGCGTGAACGTCCCCGTGACGCGCAGCCCGCCGAGGATGCCTTGCACGCACACGAGCACGAACGCGGCGATCGCGGCGGCGCGGACTCCGCGTCGCCGGTCGGTGGCCAGGATCAGGCCCGTGAGCGCAAGCGTCGTCAGACCGACGAGGGCGCCCATGAGGCGATGGGCGTGTTCGTAGTAGATGCCGCCCGTCATCCGCGAGAGCGGATAGAGGAACATGTTGTAGC
>CAZPJJ010000376.1:0-4501 GCA_964586535.1 uncultured Acidobacteriota bacterium
CGTCGAGCGCGCCCGCCCGCGTCCACGCGTTTCTCGACGCGATCGGTGCGCGCGCGGGCTCGCTGCTGCCGGTGCGCGGTACCTGGAGATTCGC
Source organism: uncultured Acidobacteriota bacterium (assembly GCA_964586535.1). Taxonomy (GTDB): domain Bacteria; phylum Acidobacteriota; class Polarisedimenticolia; order J045; family J045; genus CAZPJJ01. The sequence continues at coordinate 95 of CAZPJJ010000376.1, forward strand.
GATCTGGACGCGCGCTGCCGCGCCCGGAGCGACGCTCGCGGTCACGCTGCGCCGCCACGGTGCGGGCGCGCCGATCCTCGCACGCACGGTCGCGGTCGGGACGGCCTGGAAGCGCGACGAGTGGGACTTCGACGCCACGGATCCCGGCGGCACGGGCATCCTCGAGCTGACGATCGAGGCGCGGGGCAGCGCGCCCGCGGTCTATGTCGACGACGTGGTGCTCGCTGCGCGCGAGGACGACGGCCACGCCTTCCGCGCGAGCGTCGTCGAGACGCTGCGCATGCTGCGCCCGGGCTACCTGCGCGACTGGCAGGGCCAACTCGGCGACACGCTCGCCAACCGCGTCGCGCCGCCTTTCGCGCGCCGCGCCACGCGCTACGGGCCCGGCGGCTCCGAGGCCACGCACGCGACCTACGCGCTCGACGAGCTCGTCGCGCTCGCGCGCGAAACGGACGCGCGGCCGTGGATCGTCGTGCCGCCGACGCTCGAGCAGGACGAACTGCGCGCACTCGGCGCGTGGCTGGGAGCGCACGCGCGCGGCTTCGACGAGATCGTGCTCGAGATCGGCAACGAGAACTGGAACGCGCTCTTCCGCGGCGCCGGCGTGCCCGACGCGCGCACCTACGGCCGGCTCGTCGCGCGCGCGCAGGAGGCGATCGAGAGCGGCGCGGCGGAGGCCGTGCCGCTGCGCTTCGCCGCCGGACTGCCGCCCCGCGAAGGCGCCGATTGGGCGGCGCTCGCCGGGAGCGCGCCGCGCGCGTCGCTTCTCGCCGTCGCGCCCTACTACGCGCGCTCGCTCGCCGCGGGGCTGGCACCAGAGGCGCGGCTCGCGCGGCTCTTCGCGCCCGAGGCGCCCGACCTCGCGCGGCTCGGCGAGACCGCGCGCTCGCTCGACCGCGAGCTCGCCGTCTACGAGGTCAACGCGCACACGCAGGGCGGCAACGCGCCCGCGGCCGAGCGCGATGGCGTCGTCGCGGGCGCGGCCTCGGGTGCGGCGCTCGCGCGGCGCCTCATCGAAGGGCTCGCCGCCGGTGCGGCGCGCCAGTGCGTCTACGCGCTCGCGGGCTTCGACGCAACGATCGGCCACGGCCCCGAAAAGACGCGCCTCTTCGGCATCACGCGCGATCTCGCGGGCGAGCCGCGGCTGCGGCCCACGGGGCTGGCGCTCGCGCTCGCCAATCGCGTCCTGCCCGGCGACGTGCACGCCGCCAGCGCGAGTGGCGAACTCGCCGCGCTCGCCGTGCGCGCACCCGGCGGCTGGCGCGCGCTGCTCGCCTCGCGCAGCCCGCGCGCGATCGACGCCGAGCTGGTCTTTCCCGCCGCGCCGTCCGCCGCGCTTCCGACGCGGGCGCTCGTGCTCGACGGCTCCGACCCCTTCCTGACCAACGAGAAGACCCGCGACGTCGCGATCACCGCCCATGCGCTGACGACCGCGCGGGGCGGCGTGCGCGTTCGCGTCCCCGCCTACGGCGTCGTCGCGCTGGTGGGCGCGCACGAGGAGGCGCCATGAGCGACACGACTTGGCTCTGGGGCGCGCTCGGCATCGGCGTCGCGCTGCTCTCGCTGCCCGGCTCGCTCGCGCTCTTCGTGCTGACGGCGGCGGGAGTGCTGCCGCAGCCGCGGCGGCGCCGCGCCGCGCCCGGGGCGGGAGCGCGCGTCGTCGTGGTCGTCCCGGCCCACGACGAAGAGGCGAACATTGCGCGCACGGTCGCCAGCCTGCGCGCATGCGTGGGCGAGGGCGCGCGCGCGCGCGTCGTCGTCATCGCGGACAACTGCTCCGACGCGACGGCCCAGCGCGCACGGGAAGCGGGCGCGGATGTCTTCGAGCGCTTCGACAAGGAGAAGCGCGGCAAGGGCTACGCGCTCGACTTCGCCTTCACGCGCCTCATCGCCGAGGGCGAAGAGCGCTTCCTCGTCGTCGATGCCGACACGTTGGTCGCGCCCACGCTCATCGACGAGGCCAGCGCCGCTTTCGACGATGGCGCCGACGCCGTGCAGGCACGCTACGGCGTGCTCAACGCGGGCGAGTCGCTGCGCACGCGCCTGATGAGCGTCGCGCTCTTCGCCTTCAACGTGCTGCGCCCGCGCGGCCGCGAGCGGCTCGGGCTCTCGTGCGGCATCTCGGGGAACGGCTTCGGCCTCACGCGCGCCACGCTCGAGGCCGTGCCCTACGCCTGCGCCGCGTCGATCGTCGAGGATCTCGAGTACCACATCCGCCTTGTCGAGGCGGGAAAGCGCGTGCGCTTCCTCGATCGCACGCAGGTGCTCGCCGACATGCCCTCGGGCCGCGAAGCCTCGGCGACGCAGCGCGCGCGCTGGGAAGGCGGGCGCTTCCTGATGATCCGCGAGAGCGCCCCCCGGCTGCTGCTGCGCGCGCTCGCCGGAAGGCCGCGGCTCCTGGAGCCGCTCTTCGAACTGCTGCTGCTGCCGCTCGCCTACCACGTCACGCTGCTTCTCGCGGCGCTCGCCGTGCCCTTCACGCCGTCGCGGCTCTACGGGCTCGCTGGACTCGCGATCGTCGCGGCGCACGTCGTGCTGGGCGTGCTCGTGGGCAGGGGAGGGTGGCGCTCCTTCGCGGCGCTTCTCGCCGCGCCGTTCTACGTGCTGTGGAAGCTCGCGCTGACGCTGCGCATCGTGCGCTCCGCTTCGCGGAACACGGCGTGGGTGCGCACCGCGCGGGCCGATGGACAGGGAGGACGCCCATGAGCGCCGCGACGCCGCTCGACGTCTCGATCGTGATCGTCTCGTTCAACACGCGGGATCTCTTGCGCGAGTGCCTGCAGAGCATCGATGCGCTGCGCGGGCCCGTCGCCGTCGAGACCTTCGTCGTCGACAACCAGTCGAGAGACGGTTCCGCCGAGATGGTCGAGGCGGAGTTTCCGCACGTCCGCGTGCTGCGCGCCGGCGGCAATCTGGGATTCGCCGCGGCGAACAACTTGGCCTTCCCGCACTGCACCGCGCGGCACGTCGTGCTGCTCAACTCGGACGCGTTCCTGACCGAGGGCGCGCTCGCGCTCGCCGTCTCGCACATGGACGCCGATCCCGGCATCGGCCTCGCGGGCGCGCGGCTCGTCGGTCGCGACGGCTCGTGGCAGCCCTCGGCGCGGCTCTTCCCGTCGCACCTCAATGAGTTTCTGCTACTCACGGGTCTCGCCGCGCGCTTCCCGAATTCGCGCTTCTTCGGGCGCTGCGACCGCACATGGGCCGACCAGACCGAGCCCGCCGACGTCGATTGGGTGCCCGGCGCGTTCTCGATCATCCGCCGCGACGTGCTCGAGCAGGTCGGCTACTTCGACGAGTCGTTCTTTCTCTATTACGAAGAGGTCGATCTCTGCCGGCGCATCGTGCGCGCGGGTTTCCGCGTCCGCTATCTGCCCGACGTCTCGATCATCCACGTCGGCGGCGAGTCGGCGAAGAAGGTCGAGGGCGGCAAAGTCGCCAAGGAAGGCACGCAGCTCGCGCTCTGGCGCATGCGCTCGGCGCTGCTCTACTACCGCAAGCATCACGGCATCGTGGGCGCGGCGATCGCGCGCTGGCTCGACCAGGGCTGGCACGCGATGCGCGCTTTCAAGAACCGATTCGAGGGCGAACGCGCGCGCGAGAAAGCCGATGACATGCGGCAGGTCGCGGCGATGATGGCGCGCGCATGGCGCGAAACGCAGGGCGGGGCGGTGTCGCCCCCGCGTCCCTGGTGACGAAAAGAGAAAGAGGAGGTCGCGCCGATGGCGCTCTTCGAGAACTTCCGCGAGGACTGGCGCATGTACGACGGCAGCCTGCTGCGCCAAGGCCTGTGGGTGATGGCCGTCTATCGCTTCGGCCGCTGGCGCTACGGCGTTCGGCCGCGGCTGCTGCGCGCGCCGCTCTCGCTCATCTACAAATGGCTGAAGCTCTTCTGCCAGATTCTCGCCGGCGTCGATCTGCCCTGCGAAGTGAAAATCGGCCGGCGTTTCTGCATCGAGCATTTCGGCGGGATCGTGATCAGCGGCGACACCGAGTTCGGCGACGACGTGACGATCCGCCAGGGCGTGACTTGCGGCCTGCGGCACAAGGGCATCCGCGGCGCGCCGCGCATCGGCAACCGCGTCGATATCGGCGCGGGTGCGAAGCTGCTCGGGCCGATCACGATCGGTGACGACGCGGTCATCGGCGCGAACGCGGTGGTCATCCAGGACGTGCCCGCGGGGGCAATCGCCGTGGGCGTGCCGGCTGTCATCAAGCGGCGGAAAGCGAAGCCCGCGGACGCGCCGCCGGCCCCTCCCGTGACCGACGCCGTCGTCCACGACGAGCCGGTGCCGGTCGCGTGAGCACGAGGGCGCGGGCGATGGGTAAGCCGGCGATCGTCGAGATCCCGGGGCCGCTGGGCCGCCGGCCGCGCCCGATGCGTGCGGGCTGGCAGCGCGCGTCGTT
>CAZPJJ010000377.1:0-4490 GCA_964586535.1 uncultured Acidobacteriota bacterium
GACGGGGACCGTCAGCGTGTAGTTGCCGTTGATGTCGGTCATCGTCGAGAGAGTGCAAGTGCCGAGATCTCCCTCCGAGATGACGATCGAGGCTCCGTAGGCAGGAGCGAGATACTCCGTCACCGCGCCGCTGATGGTCGATGCGAGCGGCAAGACAATGTCGACGTCCGTCACGGCGCCACCCTTGACGACGTCGATGCTCGTCGCCTCGAGCGCGCAGGCGGCGCTCCCGCCGCTCTCGTACCAGGCCTGCATGCAGGGGATGCCGTCGTTGGGGAAGCCCTGCACGAGGTAGGAGCCTGGCTCGAGAGTGAGCGCGAAGGTGCCGTCGTCTTCGGCGGCCTCGTAGAGTACGGGGTCGCCCAGCTCGCCGCCGCTCCAGGCGTAGAACGTCAGGCCGGCATTGGGAAGCGCCGCATGGGTGTCGCCGCGCTTGATGGAGCCGCTCACGCTGCCGCCCTCGAGGATCTGCGTGAGCGGAAGGGCGATCAGGTCGCCGGGCAGCTGTGTCATGGAAAGGTTCTTGCCGGCGAAGCCCAGCGGCGGCTGGATGTTGACGTGAAAGTCGGCGAGCGGAGCGACGGCGCCGGAGAACGTCCCCTGCGCCGTTGTTGCCGCGTGGAAAAAGCTCGGCCAGGGATCGCTCGAACCGTAAGCGCTGACGCCTACCGCGGCGAAGGGCGCGCCCGCCTCGTCGACGAGGCCGCTCGTGAGCATGTAGCCGGTTCGAAGTTCGATCGCCGGGGAGATGGTGCCGCCGCCCGCGGCGATCTCCGCTTCATGGGCTATGAAACGCGAGCCCGCGGGAGGAATGACTTCGATCTCGAGCGGGATGTCGGCGGGTACGGCCATCGAGAACGCGCCCGACGCATCGGTGACGCGCGTGTCGAAGAACTCGCCGCCTTCGACGATCACGCGTGCACGCGGGATCACCGAGGATTGACCTTCGTCGTAGATCGTGCCCGAGAGCGTCGCGACGGAGGCAGGAGCGGTCCATGTGAGCGAAGAATTCGAGGGGCCGAGGGCCGTCTCGATGAGGCCGCCCGGCGTGTCGAGCGAGGGCGGAAGCACCAGGATGATCAGCGGCAGGTCCGGATCGCCGTCGTGGAGCAGGGGGGCTCCGCTCGATCCGCTGTAATTCCAGCTCACCACGCGCAGCGGAGAGTCCTCGTTCGTGGCGTCGCTGGGCGCGAGCATCATCACCAGCGCGCCCGTGATCGGAGTCCCCGTCGAATCGTTGACGGCGAGGTCGAGCGTATAGGCGCCCGGCGTCGCGCTGCCATCCAAGATCTCGAAGGGGACGAGCGGCGAGATGCGCCCGATGCTGGCGATGCTGACCGCGCCGCTCTCGGCGCCGGTCGGGACGTTCACGAGCGCCACACCGCGATCCGTGTCCAAGTGCGAGGGTGGGGCGAACTCGGGAGCCGACGTGCCGAACTGGAAATTGTAGGACGACCAGGGAATCTCGCCGAGACCTTCGATGAAGAAGAACACGTCGTCACCGACGTGCGCTTGCGACGATCCTTCGGGGCCGAGGCGCAGGCGTCCGTCCCAGCCGTCGAGCGGTTCGGCCCGGAAGACCGGCGCGTCGATCGGCAGGCGGACGTCGGCGGTGGCGTCCAAGCTTGAAATGAGTGTGGATTCGTCGTTCGGGGACATCCCGCCGGAGAGGCGCAGGTCGATCTCGCCGGTGTCGACCGCGAACGCGAAGTGGCCGCTGCACGAGTGGCTCAGGCCGCCACCGAGCATGTCGCCCGACGTGTGATCGAAGGCGTGGATCTCGGTGGAGAGTCCTTCGCCGTCGGCGTCGACGACTGTGCCAGTGACTATCTTGCCCTGAACGAGCGAGACGGTGGGCAGCGAGACGTTGCTCGAGCCGACGGCCTGCCCGTCGAGCACGGCCGCGACGAGGCGGCTACCGTAAGGCGAGATGAAGCGCAGGTCGATCGTCACGCCCTGCGGCACCGTCAACGAGAACGCGCCTTGATCGTCGGTGAGGATCGAGTCGAACCAGTCGTCCGTCTGCGAGCGCGCCTCGACGAGCACCTGCGCGACAGATTCGGAGTCGTCGCCGCGTTGCACGAGCCCGGAGACGGTCACGAAGGGGGGCGGCATGAACATGGCCACGCCAAAGCACATGATCGAATCGAGCGAGGGTGTCACCGGCACGGAACCGTCGTTGGGGACGAAGACGGCGGTCACGGCGCCGGAGTCGCCGTCGAGCGGGACCTCCGCCATCGAGGGACCAACGACCTGCACGGCGTGGAAGAACGCGCCGTTCTCGTCGAAGAAGACGACGAGCCCTGATGTCATCATCATTGATTCGATCATCAGCGGGCATGTCGATGGCGAAGGATCGTCGGCCAGATGGACGCAGGACGTCGCGCTCACGGTGCCGTCGCTGACGATGACTTCGGCGCCGACGCCGGTCGTGGCGTCGATCGGGACCGTGACGATCATCTTTCCCAGATCGGGGCGATAAGAGTTCACGATCGCCGACGAGCCGCCGACCCACACGTCGGGAGTCGACGCGGGGAAGTTGAATCCCTCGATGAGGATCTGTCCGCCCGGGCGCGCGTTGCTGCCGGAGACGGACGTGATCGTGATAGCGCTGCTCTGCGGCGTGATGAACGCGGTCGGTGCGTCGATGTCGCCGCCGGCGACGACGACCTGCTCGTCGATGCGCGGCGGCTCGAAGGGCAGGAAGTCCGCGAACATGTCATCACCGTCGAGGCGGACGTTCCAGGTGCCGTCGACGACGGGGATCTCGTAAGTACCGTCGCAGGCCACGGTTGCCCGCGATTCGTAGTGCGTCGGGCCGCTCGTGGTCTCTGCGCTCAGGCAGTAGGCGAAACAAGCGTCGCCGGAGAGAGTTTCCAGCTTGCCGCGGATCCACGCGGTCGGCTCGAGCAACGTGAAGTGGCGATCGATGGCCGTAGAGCCCGATGTGACCGAGACCTCCATCGACGAGGTGATGAATCCCGCGGGGGGCATGTCGAGCTGTACGTACCAAGTGCGGGTGGCGGACTCCGATTCGAGTTCCGGTGTCGTCGTCGGTGGCTCGAGGCCGATCTTCGTCGAGCCGCCCCGGCCGAGATTCGTTCGTGGACCGCTGAGCGCGCTCTGGAGCGTCGGCGCGGGTACGCTCGTAGGCATTTCCTGCTGCTGGACGAACACCGGCATCAGATAGGCGCCGGTGGAGTCCGTGACCCAACCGGCGTCGTAGCCGGAGTCGAAGTCGAAGCTCGACCAGCCCTGGACGCGCACGCCGGCCTGCGGCGTCATCCCGCCGAGACCATCGGGAGCGATGACCATCCCCGAGATCCAAGCGTCCGCTTGCTCGACGAGCAGGGTTCCCGCGTCGGCCGACGGAGAGGTCACGGTGACGGTCGTGCTGCTCGTGTCCTCGAAGGCGATCGCGCCCTGCAGGGCGAGATTGACCGGTTCGGCAGCGAAGATGCGCCACTCGCCCTCGTCGAGGAGGAACGAGAACTCGCCGGTGCCGGCCGAGTCCGTGAACGCGATGGCCAGACCGCCGCGACCTTCCGCGACCATGAGCGCGGAACGGACGCCGACCCACCCGCCGGGGGCGAAGGCCAAGACGCCCGAGACCGGAACGCTGCCGGAGCGCAGCGTGGCGGTCACGTCATGGTGTTCGCCCGCTTCGAGCATGACGAACTCGGGCGGCGAGGCCGGAAGCATCTGTGGTTTCGCCACCATCACCACGCGGGCTTTGCACGTGTCGGATTCGGGAAAGGGGATCTCCGCGCGGCCGAGGACGTCCGTGAATCCCGAGTAGATCGGGCCGTCGCAGTCTTGCTCGGCCGGCCAAAGCATCGCCAGCGCGCCGCCGATGGGCGTTCCGCCGGTGTCCTCGGCATGGACCGTGATGCCCTGCGCGCCCTGCGGCCCGCGGAGGACGGTGAAGGGCTGAGTGGAGTACTCGTACACCCAAGCGATGGGATGGAAATGCGCGACGCGGAAGATGTAGTGACCGCTCGCATAGGGAAAGCCGAGCGGCGTGAAGAGGCGTGCGCCGACTTGGATACGAAGCGTATCGCTCGCGGCGAGATCTGGAAACGCCGCGCCCGTGGAGCCGGCGCCATCGTGGGCCTGGTAGGACCAGACCAGTGGATCGTCACCCGCGTCGAGCGTTCCGTCTTCGTCCACGTCGACGAAGAGTTCGAAGAGGACGTTGTAGAGCGTCACGTTGTGCGTGACGTCGAGCGTCACCGCGCCCGCATAGTCCCGATCGATCTCGCTCGGCGAGACGCTGAATTGCAGCCCGCTGATTCCCGCATACGCGTGATCGGAACAGGCGATCATCGTGGCGAGAAGGACGAACGACAGAACAAATGCCCATGCCGTAGACGCGCGTCGAGCTCGCATGCGCCGTCTCCATTCACCCGACGGAACCCCGTACAACCCACGCCCGAACCTAGGTCCCTCCAATCTGAACGCGCAATGAATCCCCAGTAAATGGGGACAGG
>CAZPJJ010000378.1:0-4464 GCA_964586535.1 uncultured Acidobacteriota bacterium
CCGCACGACATCAAGGGGCAGGGAATTTACGCCTACGTCGTGTTGGTCAGCGACGCCAACGGCCAGAGCGTCGACGCGATCGCTGGCTCGCTGAAGGAGCAAGTCCGCCACGTCATCGGTTCGTTCGCGGCGCCGGACGTGATCCACATCGCCGAGGGGCTGCCCAAGACGCGCAGCGGCAAGATCATGCGCCGCATCCTGCGGAAGATCGCCGCGTCCGAGTACGACGGCCTCGGCGACCTCTCGACGCTCGCCGATCCGGATGTGGTCGAGCGCTTGATCGCCGAGCACAAGGACCGCGTCGGCTGAACGTCTCTCGAAGAAAAGCGAGGCGGCTGCTACTCTCCGCGCACCATGAGATCGCGCCCGTGACCGCCGCCTCGCCGCGCTTCCCCGACGTGCGGGCCATCGTGTTCGACCTCGACGGCGTGCTCATCGACTCGGAAATCGCGAACGTACGCGCCGCCGCCCTTGGCTTCGCGGCCGCCGGCGTCACGCTCGAGCCCGCCGATCATGGGCGCATCGTCGGCCGCCATCCCGTCGATTACCTGCCCGAACTCGCCCGGCGCTACGGCGTGGCGTTGGTCGATTTGCGCCGCATCGCCGCCGTCCAGTCGGAGGCCTACGCCCGGCTGGCTCAGGAGCCGCATGCGCTGCCGGGCGCGCTCGAGACGGTCCGTGCCTTCGCCGCGCGCGGAAAGCTCGTGGGCCTCGCGACCAGTTCCGAGCGCGAGAACGTGCGCGCCGTTCTCGCGTCGCTCGGCATTGCCGACGCGTTCCGCGCGGTTCTCACGCGCGACGACGTCAAGCGCAGCAAGCCCGATCCCGAGATCTACCGGCTCGCCGCGTCGCGCCTCGGCGTTTCTCCCGGCGACGCGCTCGCGATCGAGGATTCGCCGCACGGCGTCGCGTCCGCCAAAGGCGCGGGCCTGCATTGCGTCGCCGTGCGCTCGCCCCATGTCGACCCCGCTCGGCTCGGAGCCGCCGACGCACTCGCCGACGATCTCCCCGCCGTACTCGCGCTCGTGGGATGATCCCGGCCATGGCGGCGAGCGTCCCTCTCATTTTCGTCCTCGTCTATCTCGGCATGGTGCTCGGCCGCTGGCCCGGCTTGGCCCTCGACCGCACGGGCATCGCGCTCCTCGGCGCGATCGCGCTCGTCGCGCTGGGCGCGCTCTCGATCGACGAGGCGTGGAATTCCGTCGATGTGCCGACGATCGCGCTGCTCCTCGGCCTGATGGTCGTCTCCGCGCAGTTGCGCCTGGGCGGGCTCTACGCCTTGCTCGCGCGGCGCATCGCAGCCGCGCCGCTCTCCCCGCCGCGCCTCCTGGCTCTGCTCATCGCCGTGGCCGCGCTGCTCTCCTCGCTGCTCGCCAACGACATCGTCTGCTTGGCGATGACCCCGTTGCTCATCGAGGGCTGCGCGCGGCGCGGTCTCGCGCCCTTGCCGTTCCTGCTCGCTCTCGCCTGCGCCGCCAACGTGGGATCGGCCGCGACGCTGATCGGCAACCCGCAGAACATGCTCATCGGGCAGAAGCTCGGGCTTTCGTTCAATGCCTATCTCGCCGACGGCGTCGTACCCGCCGTCCTCGGTTCGGCGGCCGTGTGGGTGGTGATCGTCGCGAGCGTTCGCGGCGCGTGGACCACCCTGCCTCGCGCCCTCGAGGTCGAGGCCCCGTCTTTCGACGCCTGGCAGACGGGCAAGGGGCTCGCGGTCCTCGCCCTGCTCGTCGTCGCGTTCGTCGGCTTTCCGGCGTGGCCGCGAGAGGTCGTCGCGCTCGCCGCCGCCGGTTTGCTCTTGACCAGCCGCCGCATGCACAGCCGCCGCATGCTCGGGCTCGTCGACTGGCAGCTTCTCGTGCTCTTCGCGGGGCTCTTCGTGGTCAACCACGCGCTCGCGGCGTCCGGCTGGCTCGAGCGGGCCATGGAGGCGCTGCGGGCGGGCGGATTCGATCTCGCGCATCCCGCGACGCTCTTCGGAACGACGGTCCTGCTTTCGAACGTCGTCTCCAACGTGCCCGCCGTGATGCTTCTGCTGCCTGCGACGGAAGGTCACACCGCGGGGGCTGTCCTCGCGCTCTCGAGCACCCTCGCCGGGAATCTCTTCCTCGTGGGCAGCATCGCGAACGTCATCGTCGCGGACCAGGCCGAGCGCCAGGGCGTGCGCATCTCGTGGCGCGATCACGCGCGCATCGGAGTGCCGGTGACGCTCGTGACGCTCGGCATCGCGGCCGCGTGGATTGCTCTCCGGGCCTGAGGGCGGGCGCCGTTGCCGTCACTCGCGATCGAGTTCGCGGCAGGCGTCGCAGTAGAACGAGAAGTCGAGCCCGCTGGCGCGCAGGAGCGCCCGATCGCGCACGATCTCGCGCGAGGGTCCGCACGCGACGATGCGGCCCCGATCGACGATGGCGAGGCGATCGCAGGTGACCATCGCGGGTAGGATCAACTGCGAGACCAGCACGACGGTGCCGGGAAGTCCTCGCACGAGTTCGACGAGGTCGTGGACCATCTGCGGATCGAGATTCGAGAACGGCTCGTCGAGCGCCACCGCCGCGGGCTGCATCGCGAGCACGGTCGCCAGTGCGACGCGCTTGCGCTCGCCGAACGAGAGGTGGTGCGGACTCTTCTTCTCGAAGCCCGCGAGGCGCAGCGCTCCCAACACCGCGGCGACGCGGGCGCGCGCCTCGTCGCGCGTGAGGCCCAAGTTGAGCGGCCCGAAGGCGACGTCGTCTTCGACGGTCGGATGAAAGAGCTGGTCGTCTGGGTTTTGGAAGACCAGCCCCACCTTGCGGCGAATCTCGCCGAGCGTGGCGTCCGCGAGCGTCGTTCCGTCGATCTTGATCGTGCCCTGACCGCGCAGGAGGCCATTGAGATGCAGCAGCAGCGTGGACTTGCCGGCGCCCGAGGGACCGATGATGCCGAAACGCTCCCCCGCGGGAATCGAGAGCGAGATCCCGTCGAGCGCTGGCGTGTGGTCGCCGTACGCGAAGCGCAGGTCGTCGATCTCGATCGTGGCTCCGGGCGGCAAGGGGGGTCCTCGCGGGTGTTGCGTCAGGCGAGAAACCTGACCGCGGCGAACGAGACTAACGAGAGCGCGACCAGGATTCCATCGGCCAGGCCGAAGTTGTGCCCCGAGAGGCCGCGGTACTCGCCGTCGAAGCCCCGCGCGAGCATCGCGCCGTGGACCCGCTGCGCCCGCTCCCAGCCGCGGACGAAGACCGTCGCCGCTTGCGCTCCATAAGCCGACACTCGGCTCGTGACGAGCCCGCCGGGCGTTCGGCTGACGCGCGCCATGGTCGTCCGCAGCAGTTCGTCGGTCAGGATGAACGCGTAGCGGTACATCAAAGCCGACACGACGCCGATGAGCCCCGGCATGCCGAGCCGCCGCAGGCCCCAGAGCAGGTCCGTGAACCGCGTCGACGACGCGAGCAGCGTCAAGAGAAGGACGGCGCAGAGCGCGCGGAGCACGAGCGACCCGACGAGCCGCAGCGACGTGTGCGGATCGGCCACGGGAGAGAGGTCGCCAGCGAGCACGGCCGAAAGCGGCAGCAGCGCTCCGGCGGCAGCGACGAAGGGCGCGACCAGCAAGAGGCGCTGCGCGAAGAGCGAAGGCGGCAGGCGGCTGACCGCGGCGGCCGCGATCGCGAGCACGGCGTAGAGCGCGTACGCGGCGATCTCGCCGCGCGGCTCGGAGGCGACGCAGAGGATGGCGACCATCGCGGCGACGATCTTCGCGCGCGGGTCGCGGCGATGCAGCGGCGAGTCGAGTGTGGCGTAGCGGTCCAGGAAGTCGTGCTTCACGGCCGGCCCTGCCGGCGGCGTTCGCGGCGCGCGAGCAGCCAGAAAGCCACGCCGGTGATGCCGACGAGCAGGCTGACCCCCGTGACGAGCGCGGACACTCGGCCCCCGACCCCGAGGCCGGCTTCGTTGCCGTCGACGGCGGCCAGCGCGCCAGCGGTCTCGGCGACGGTCACGCGGGCGACGGCACGGTGACCGAAGCCGTCGTCGATGACGGCCTGCCATTCGCCGGGGACGTTCGGAACGAAGGCGAATCGTCCCTGCTGGTCAGTCTCGCCTCGCTGATGGGTCGTCCCGCCGCCTGCCGGACCGAAGACGGTCACGCTGATCGCGGCGCGCGGACCGGCGTCGTCGGACACCGTGACGACGACGACGTCTCCCCGCGTCTCGCTGGCCACGAAGATGGCGTGAGCGCGCGCGCCGCCAGCCGCGGCGATCCAGAGCGCGAGCACGGCGAAGACCGATCGGGCGGCCCGGTTCGCGGTCATCCCCGAGCCTCCAGAATCGACGACTGCGTGCGCCGGAAGAACGCAACGATCGCGACGGTCAGCGCGCCTTCGACGAGCGCTCCGGCCGCGTAGATGCCCAGCAGCCAGAAGACCCCGCGTCCGTAGCCCGAGAGCGACAGCTCGGCGGCGACGAGCGTCGCGGGGACGAGCACACCCA
>CAZPJJ010000379.1:0-4455 GCA_964586535.1 uncultured Acidobacteriota bacterium
GCGCTCGCGGAAGTCCTCGCGCGCATCGTCGCGGGGAATCCGACGCAGGAGGTCTTGGAGTTGCCGGTCGTTCATCGCGACACTCCCTGCCAGTAAGGCGCGAGCGTCTCGCGCAGCTTGTCCTTGGCGCGGCTGATCCTCGACTTCACGGTCCCTTCGGGGACCTCGATCGAGGCGGCGATCTCGGGGACGCTCCAGCCTTCGATCTCGTGGAGCACGAGCGGCACGCGGAAGGGAAGCGGCAGCGCGGCGAGCGCCTCCGAGACGCGCTCGGTGGCCTCGTCGCGCAGCAGTCCCGCCTGCGGGCCGGGCCGCGCGTCGCGGCGGTCATGGCTGTTGAAATCGAACGAGAAGAAGCGAACGCGGCGCGCGCGGCGCTCTTCGCTGCGCACGAGGTTGGTGGCGATGCGGTAGATCAGTGCCGCGAGCTGCCCGCGCTCTTCGTAGCGGCCGGCCGTGCGGTAGAGGCGCAGGAAGGTCTCCTGCGCGAGGTCGTGCGCGCGGTCGGTCGATCCGGTGAGGCGCGCGAGGTAATTCACGATCTGATCCTTGTAGCGGTCGACGAGCGTCCCGAAGGCCTCGCGATCGCCTTGCTTCACCCGCGCCATGAGCGCCGCGTCGGCGTCCGGGGACACCGCGCCCGCGGAGAGCGGCAGGGCCGTCTCGGTCAGGTGCTCGGTGCGGGCGCCGCCGGCCATCCGGTCTCCGTCGTAAGGCCCGGGTGCTTCCGGGCTCCGTTCGGCCCTTACAACTCGGGAGAGCCGCGACGGTTCCCGAGGAATCGCGTGAAGGCGAGGCGCCGTCAGCGGCGCCGGAGCGCGTCCAGGGCGTCGAAGAGGCTGGGCAGCGCTGCGTGTCGAATGAACGACTTGTGGCTGGGCAGGTTCGTCAGCGACACGTCTCCGCCGAGCGCTTGGAGGCGGTCGGCAGTCTCCTGAGAGCGGCGGTGCCAGGCGATGTCCTCGGAGCCGACGAAGAGCCGGACCGGGATCGCCTTGAGCGGCGCGAGCACCGCGGGATCGTTGGAGTCGGGGACCCCGGGCAGGACAGTCAGGGAGAGAAAGGCGTCGGGGCGGGCGAGCGCCGCGTCGAACGCGGCCTTGCCGCCGTTGGCGACGCCTGCGAGGTGGGCCTTACCGCCCTCCAGCTTGAACGCGCCCCCCAGCGCGGCCGCGAGCTGGACCACCCGCGCCGACCCGGCGCCTTGGAAGGATGATCCGGCGGGCGCGGCAGGCGCGACGACGATCCAGCCGCGGGCCGGTCCGACCGTCGCGAAGTACGCGTCGAGCACGGAGAGCACGGCCTTCTCGCCCTGCGTCCCGGGCGGCAGGACGAGCAGAACCGGGTAGCTCTTCGTGGAGTCATATCCAGCGGGCAGGACGACCGCGGCGCGCAGGGATGTCTCTGCGGTCAGCGCAAAGCTGCGCCACTCGGGGTCGGCCGCGAGGAGCGGGGTGAGGGAGGCAGCCGCGGCGAGCGCGAGGACGAGCGCGGCGCGGAGAGGCGGGGTGCGGAGGAGGGGGCACATGGGGAACCTCGGCGGAATGGTACCGGGGGCACCCGCCGTCTTCATCTCAAAGATCGAGGCCCGGCCGCGTCGAGCGAACCGGGCCTCGCGGGGAGCCGAGGGGTCGATCCAGCGGATCGTGGTCAGCGGGGAGGGCCGGCCCAGCGATCGATGCGATCGCCCCTGCGATCGAGGCGATGGTCGATGCGCGCTCCCTTCCGATCCATGCGCGCGTCGATCTGGTCGCCGCGACGGTCGTGGGCGCCGGCGAATAAGGGATGGCGGCCCATGGTGTCTTCCTTTCGCGAAGCGATCCGTCCCGTCACGCCTTCAAGACGACGGGCTCCCGCGAAGGTTGACGGCGCGCGAAGCCGCGGCCGAGGAGGATCCCCAAGGCGGCCCAGACGAGGGCGAGGGGCATGCCCACGGCGGCGAGCGCCATCGCCGACGACGCAAAGCGCGCGATCGTGTCGAAGAGCCACGCACCGAGCAGGTCGCCGCCGCGATAGACGAAGGTGTCGATGAAGCTCTTGCCCGCGTACTTCTCGGCGCGCTCGACGACGGTGAAGAGCGCCTCGCGGGAGGGCTTGGCGAGCGCGTAGTTCGTCGCCTGGCGCACGACCTGCACGATCGCGAGCACCGCGGGCGTCGGCGAGAGCGCGAGCGCGGCGAAGCCCGTCGCGACGACCGCGGGCAGGAGCGCGAGCGTGGGGCCGATGCCGAGCGCGCGCACGATGCGGCCCGTGAAGCCGACCTGGATCACGAGCGTGAGCACGTTGACCCAGAGGTTGATGCTCGCGAAAAAGCGCGTCTGCGCTGCTTTGTCGGTGATCGACGCGGCGACGATGCGTGCCTGCTCGAAGTAGAGGAACGTCGACGAGAGCGTGAAGAAGAAGAGGAACCCGCAGACGGCGAGCAGGTAGGGCGAACGCGCCACGACGCGCACGCCCGCGATCCACTCGGCGAGACCCGCGGGTGCCTGGGCGGGGCCTGCCTGGGGCGGCGATGCGACCTCGCCGGCGAGGGCAAGCGCGTCACGATCGCCGGCGTCGCGCG
This sequence comes from uncultured Acidobacteriota bacterium, assembly GCA_964586535.1. GTDB lineage: Bacteria > Acidobacteriota > Polarisedimenticolia > J045 > J045 > CAZPJJ01. The sequence continues at coordinate 2,564 of CAZPJJ010000379.1, forward strand.
CGTGGCGCCGTGCGATCGCCTGCATCACGCGGACGGCGGCCTCGAGAAAGACCGCGGAGACGATCAAGAGCGGCGCGACGCCCGTGATCGCGACGAGAGCGCTCGTCATCTGCGAGCCGGTGATGGCGCCGATCGTCCCGCCGATGCCGATCATCCCGAAGAGGCGCTTGCCCTGCTCGGGCTTCCACACGTCGGCCATGAAGCTCCAGAAGAGCGAGACGACGAAGAGATTGAAGACCGACACCCAGACGTAGAAGGCGCGCCCGACCCAGACGAGCCGGTCCTCGGGCACTGCGCGCAGGAGCACGAAGAAGACGAGCAGGTTGACAAGGAAGAAGCGGTAGGCGAGTGGGAGGAAAACGGCGCGGCGGGTGCGGGCGACGAGCTTCGAGAAGAGGGGGACGAGCAGGAGGGTGCCGAGCAGAGTCCCGGTGTAGAGCCAGGGGAGATTCTCGACGCCGCCGGCGAGACCCATCTGCTCGCGGATCGGCTTCAGCACGTAGTAGCTGGCTAGCACGAAGAAAAAGTGAAGGCCGGAGAGCGCGACCGGAAAGCCCTCCCCCGGGCGGGACGTGAAGAGCCGCTCGCGGAGCGTGGAGCGGGGTGGCTGGCCAGTCGTCGCGGGGGAATCCATGTTCGCCCTCGTAAAGCGGGGATCTTCGGCCCAAGGGTGAGTGGGGTCCAGTCCGGACGAGGGCTCCGGCGAACCGCTGGCGACGAACCGTTTTCTTATCCAGGTGTTCGCGGGCGAAACGGGGTGTTCACGTGGTAAAAGCCCAGTTCGCCCGACCGTTGGCCGGCCCAGGCCGCGGCTGCCGTTCGCGACCTCCCCGCGGGGGGGCGCCTTTCCGGGGAGGTTCAGTTTTGGCCGACAGCACGCGCCGCGGACGACGCGCCACGTTTCGCATCTTGGTCGTCGCCGCGACGGTATCGATGCTCGCCTACGTCTTGATCGCCGCCCTCTCGGGCCCTTCGCCTTCGTCCTCGCTCTCGTCCGCCGATGTCGCGGCGCGCACCACCCAGCCCGCCGCCGATCGCGAGAGCGCCACGCGCGGTACCGTCGAGCGCGGCGCCGTCGAGCGCGTCGCGAGCGTCGTCGTCGAACCCGGCGACACCCTCGGCGCCCTGCTCACGCGAGCGGGAGTCGGCGAGACCGAATCGCGCGCCGTGATCGACGCGATGCGCGCGGTCTTCCTGCCGCGGGCGATCCGCCCCGGCCAGCGCATCGAGCTCACCTTCGCCCAGGAATTCAGCGCGGACTCGGTGCGGCTCGGCACACCGGCGGGATCGAGCGCGTTTTCGACGCTCCTGCGCCTCGCACTGCGGCCTAGCCCCGAGCGCGAGATCCGCGTCGCGCGCACCACGCAGGGCGGGTTCGAAGCCGAGGAGATCGGCGTCCCGCTCGAGCGCCGCGCGGTGCTCGCGCACGGCACGATTCGCCAGAGCCTCTACCTCGCCGCGTCGAGAGCCTCGGTGCCGCCGAAGGTGATGGCGCAGGCGATTCGCCTCTTTGGTTTCTCGGTCGACTTCCAACGCGACATTCAGCCCGGCGACGAATTCTCGCTGCTCTACGAGACGCTCCACGATGAGAGCGGCGCGCAGGTCGGCACGGGCGACGTGCTCCACGCCGAACTCGAGGTCAACGGCGTGCGGCAGCGGCTCTGGCGCTTCACGGGCGAGGATGGCCGCATCGACTACTTCGACGGCGACGGGCGCTCGGCGCGGCGCACGCTCATGCGCACGCCGATCGACGGCGCGCGGCTCTCGAGCGGCTACGGCATGCGGCGCCATCCGGTGCTCGGCTACTCGCGCGCGCACAAAGGCATCGATTTCGCCGCGCCCACAGGCACTCCGATCTGGGCGGCGGGCGACGGCACCGTCGTCGAGGCGGG
>CAZPJJ010000380.1:0-4452 GCA_964586535.1 uncultured Acidobacteriota bacterium
CGGTATTGGGGTGCACGCCCTCGCGAATCGGGAAGGTGAGCTTCGGCAGATAGTCGAGATAGCGGGCGACGATCGTCTTTTCGAGCGGTTCGATCGCGCGCCGCCACGCGCGGCCGTCGTCGTCGTCCCAGTCGTGCAACTCCGCGGCGAGTTGCAAGAGCCACGCCCAGCCATAGGGTCGCTCGAAGGAAGACGCATCCTTGCGCTCGAAGTAGCGCGCCTCCACGCGGAAAGCCTCGACCGAGAACTGACGCCGCAGCGCCTCCCGGGACGCCCCCGCCAGCGCGTGATCAGGGTCCGTCTTGAGCAGGCGCACCAACATCCAGTGACCATGGACCGCCGAGTGCCAGTCGAAGCAGCCGTAGAACACGGGGTGGACGGCGCGCGGCTCGCGCAGGTCGTCGCGGCCGGTCAGAACGTGGCCCGGCTTGTAGGGGTAGGGCCGCTCGATGCAGGCGAGGGCGAGTCCCGCGAGGGGGGCGGGGTCGGAGGCGGCGAGGGCAGGGGAGAGCGCCGCGGCGAGCGCGGCGAGGACGGCGGCGGTGAGTGGCAAGGTCTTCATGCCAAGGACGATAGCAGCAGCGGGCGGCCGCGCACGCCTGCCATCCGGGCACCGCTGCCGGGTGGCCCCGGGCCCGCGCGGGACCCTAGATTCGCCCCGGTCAGCGGGACCAAGGCGACGAGGACCGGGAAGAGAGGAACGACCGCGCGCGCGCGGCCGGAGGCGGCGATGAAGGGAATCGTGCTCGCGGGTGGCAGCGGGACGCGTCTTTATCCGATGACGAGCAGCGTGAGCAAGCAGCTCATGCCGGTGTACGACAAGCCGCTCGTCTACTACCCGCTCTCGGTGCTCATGCTCATGGGTGTACGCGACGTGCTGATCATCACGACGCCGCGCGACCAGGAGGCCTTCCAGCACCTGCTCGGCGACGGCTCTCGCTTCGGACTTTCCTTCGCGTACGCCGCGCAGCCGAAGCCGGAGGGTCTGGCGCAGGCGCTGATCATCGGCGCGCGCTTCGTCGGTAACGACCGCGTCGCGCTCGCGCTCGGCGACAACATCTTCTATGGCCACGGACTGCCCGAGATCCTCAAACGCGCCGCCGCGCGCGAACACGGCGCGACCATTTTCGGCTACCGCGTCTCGGATCCCGAGCGCTACGGCGTCGTCGAACTCGCGCCCAACGGGCGGCCCGTCGCGATCGTCGAAAAGCCCAAGCAGCCGCGTTCGCCCTACGCCGTGCCCGGCCTCTACGTCTACGACAACGAGGTGCTCGAGATCGCGGCGAACGTCGTGCCGTCGGCGCGCGGCGAACTCGAGATCACCGACGTCAACCGCGCCTACTTGCAGCGCGGCACGCTGCACGTCGACCTGCTCGGCCGCGGCATCGCGTGGCTCGACACCGGTACGCCGCGCGCGCTCATGCAGGCCGCGGACTTCATCTCGGCCATCGAAGAGCGCCAGGGGCTGAAGGTCGCCTGCCTCGAGGAGATCGCCTTCGACCTCGGCTACATCGGCGCCGAGGACGTGCTGCGCTCCGTCGCCGAGGCGGGCAGCTCGGACTACGGCCGCTACCTCAAGCGCGTCGTCGAGGAGCGGGCCGCCGTCCCGGTGAGCTGAGCGCCATGGGCGAGAGCTCGGCCAAGGACACGCTCTCCAAGAATGTCGTCGTCTCGCTCGCGGGGCGCGTGATCTACCTCGTGACGCGGCTATTTTTGCCGCCCCTGATCCTGCTCAACGTCTCGCTCGACGAGTACGGCATCTGGGCCTGCTGCTTCATCGTCATTTCGTACATCGGCATGTCGAGTTTCGGCATCTCGAACGTCTACGTACGCTATGCGGCCGAGTATCACGCCAAGGGCGAGCTCGACCGCATCGGCAAACTGCTCTCGACCGGTATGGTGGCCGTCGGCGCCGCGTGCCTGCTCATCATGCCCGCGATCTGGTTCGCGATTCCGTGGTTGATCCGCGTTTTCCAGATTCCGCCCGCCCTGCACGACACCGCGACCTGGCTCTTCTTCGGCACCGCCGCCGTGTTCATGATCGACATGACCTTCGGTGCGTTCTCGGACGTGCTGATGGGCCTCCAGCGCATCACCGTGACGACCACCGTGTGGATCGTCACCTCGACGGGCGAGACGCTCGTCGCGATCGCGCTGCTCTTCATGGGACTCGGCATCGAGTCGCTGCTCATCGCCTTTGCTCTCCGCAGCATCATTTCGCACCTCATCGAGGCGCGATTCTTCTTCAAGACGCTGCCCGGCGTGCGCATCGCACCCTGGCACTTCGACCGCGCTTACCTGGGCATCTTCGGGCGCTACGGCTCCGTCGTGCAGGCTTCGGGTCTGCTCGCGATGGCGCTGCGCTCGATCGAAAAAGTCATCGCCGGCGCGACGCTCGGCGTTTCGTCCACGGCGCTCTTCGACGTCGGCGAGAAGCTGCCGATGATGGCGACGTCGGTCTCCTCCGGGATCAACGGCTCGCTCTTCCCGCTCGCCACCTACCTCCACGGCCAGGACAAGCGCGACCAGCTCATGAAGCTCTACATCAAGGGCTCGCGCTACCTGCACGTGATCACGGGCCTGATGTGCGGCTTCATGGCCGGCTTCGCCCCCGTTCTGATCGCGGCGTGGATGGGACCCGATGAGATGCTTCACGACGCGGCGCTGATCATGGTCATCTTTGCTCTGCCCTGGCACCTCAACGTTGTCACCGGCCCCGCGTCGATGCTCTTCCGCGGCCTGGGCGAGCCCAAGCGCGAGCTCTTCTATCCCGTCTCGCAGGCGATCCTCGTCGCGCTCTTCACCGGCATCGCGTATCTCGGCTGGGGCTGGAGCATCGCCTCGATCGCCGTCTCGGTCGCCGCGGCGATGGTCGGCAGCGCGCTGCTCTACGCGTTCTACGCCAACGGGCGCTTCGGCATCTCGCAGTGGGAGTACGTCAAGCGCGCGCTCCTGCCCGGACTCGTGCCCTACATCACCGCCGCGCTGCTCGCGCTGGCTTCGATGCCGTGGATCGAGTGGGCCGCTGCCGACCGCTGGCGCGCGCTCGCCGTCACCGGCGGCGCGGGCGTCGCCTACACCATCGTCACGCTCGGCGCGATCTGGTTCCTGATGACCGACTGGGGCGAGCGCGAGTACCTGCGCCTGCAGATCGCGCACACCGCGGGCGGACTGCTGCGGCTCAAGCCGCGCGGACAGGCGTCGTGAAAGCCTGGCTGCGGCGCTTCGTGCGCGAGCAGGCCTTTCACCGCGGCCGCTTCGTCGCCTGGTACCGCAAGCTCTGCAATCCCGACGGCCTCGAGTGGGCCGCGTTCCTCAAGGCGCGGCGGGTGCTCTACGCGATGGGTGAGCACTGCTCCATCCAGCAAGGCGCCAACATCACCGACCCCAAGCTCGTCCGGCTCGGTAACAACGTGCGCCTCTCCAACTGCACGCTCTTCGGCCACGACGGCTCGATCAACATGCTCAACCGCGCCTTCGGCCTCAAGCTCGACCGCGTCGGCGCGATCGACATCAAGGACAACGTCTACGTCGGCCACGGCGCGATCATCCTGCCCGGCGTCACCATCGGCCCCAACGCGATCGTCGGCGCCGGCGCCGTCGTCACCAAGGACGTGCCGCCCGACTCGGTCGTCGGCGGCGTTCCCGCGAAGCGCGTGGGCTCTTTGAGCGAGACGGTGGAGCGCCTGAAGGCCCAGACGGCCGCACTGCCGTGGGCGCGGATCATCGAAGAGCGCCAGGGCGACTTCGATCCTGCTGTCGAAGACGAGCTCACTCGGATGCGGGCGGCGTGGTTCTTCGAGCGGGAGAGCGCGGCTCAGGAAGAGCGGGATCTGGTCGGAACGGATTAGTCGCGTGGTTTCCCGGCGAGAGGTCTTTCGACCCCGTTGTTTTCACCCGGGCTCGGCCATCCCCACGATTCGCGATTCGCAGTTCGGGCCGGCGCGGCTCGACTTGACTTGCTTATCCGCGAGACCCACGTTCGCTCCGTAGTCTTTCACTCTTGCTGGTTGCGAGGGGTGAGCGCCCGGGAACGAAGACCGCCACAAGGCGGCACCGGAGCGCGGCCGCGGCAGGTCGAATCGGGGCCGCCGCGGTTGATCAGGCAGGGTGGTGCGTGCGTCCTCGCGAGGCGAAGTGTGTCTTCGCGCGGGGGCGCGGGTTCGAAAGGAGGAGCGACAGGCGGTTCGACCGCGAGAGAGGAGAGATCGATGAAACACGTCGCGAAGATGGTCCTGGTTTTGTCCTTCATGCTGGCCCTCCCGGCGTTCGCCCAGACGGGGCTCGGTCCCGTGAGTCCATCAGACGCCAGCAACAACTGCCTCATTCCGACGCCGCACAACGTGCTCGGTTGCTGCCGGGCGGCGGGGAGCAACGCGTTCGACGCGGCCTACGACGACTGCATGAACAAGGTCGGCGCGTCCGACCTGGGCTGCACGAACTCGGCGATGG
>CAZPJJ010000381.1:0-4410 GCA_964586535.1 uncultured Acidobacteriota bacterium
GCCGCAGAGGAGACGACCACCATGACCCGCCTTCGGATCGTTTCGTGGCAACGCATCGCGCTCGCGGCGCTCGGCGCCGCGACGGCGGTAGGTTTCGCCGCCGCGCAGGGCGATGCCGACCCGCCGCGGACGCCCCGCGCGCCGCGCGCCGAGTCGCGGCTGCCCGCCGTGCCGCCGCCCGAAGCTCCGCCGGCACCGCGCGCCGAGCGGCGCAGCGTGTTCGTCTTCGACCAAGGCAGCGGCAAGCCGCTCGTGCGCTTCATCGGGCCCGAGGCACCGCGCGGCTTTCTCGGCGTCACGCTCTCGGCGCTCACGCCCGAACTGCGTCAGCACTTCGGCGTGCCCGGCGACGCGGGCGTGATGGTGAGCAGCGTCGTCCCGGGCTCGCCGGCCGAGAAGGCGGGCGTGCGCGTCGGCGACATCATCAGCGCGCTCGATTGCGACCCGATCCCGGATCCGGGCGCGCTGCAGGCGGCGATCTTCGATCGCGCCGATGGCGACGTGGCGGTGCTCGAGATCTGGCGCGACCGCAAGCGCCAGCAGGTGAACGCGACGCTCGAGGTGAAAGCGCGCCCGCGCATCGACGTCGGCCAGTTCGTGCTCGAGTTCGACGAGAACTCGCCACCGCCCGACGTCCTCCGCAACTTCGACTTCTCGACGCTGCCCCGCGAGCTCGAGCGCCTCGAGATCGCGCCTCTGGCGATCGACGAAGCGCGCCTGAAGGTCGCGATCGAGCGGCTCGAACAGGCGGCGCGCGCGGAAGGCGCGCTCACCAAGGCGCAGGCGGAAGCCGAGGAAACGCAGCGCCGCGCGATCGAAGAGCGCCGCCGCGCGCTCGAGAAGCGGCTCCAGGAGCTCGAGAAAAAGATCCAAGAGATGGAAGAGCGCTCCCGCGAGCGATCGGCCCTCGGCCGCGAGACGCCCGCTCCCGCACCCTGACGAGATCGGCGGCGCACGACGAGGCGCCGCCGCGATTCCCCTCCTCCTCCTTCCTGTTCTCTCCGGCCGTCCCCCGGCCGGAACGAGCCTCCGGTCACGGGATCGGAGGCTCCTTTTTCTCTCTGGAGGAGGAGGTGCCGGTCAGCCTTCCGCGCCGGCGCGGAGGACCGGGTCGGCCGCACGCTGCGCTTGATGCGAGACGGGCAGCACGACGCGGAAGATCGTCCCTTGCCCGGGAATCGTGACGAAGGTCAGGTGCCCGCCGGCTTCTTCGACGATGCGCCGGCAGATCGGCAGACCGAGACCGCTGCCGCCCTCTCGCGTCGTGAAGTGCACGTCGAAGATGCGCTCGCGGAGCTCCTTGGGAATGCCGGGGCCGGTGTCCTCGACTTCGAGCATCACCCACTGGCCCGCGTCCTCGGCGCGCAACGAGAGCCGCCCGCCACGCGGCATGACCTGCAGCGCGTTGATCGCGAGATTGAGCAGCACCTGGCGCAGCCGCGCCGACGAGAGCGTCACGCGCGAGCCCTCGCCGTGCGTGTCGACGACGAGCTCGACGCTCTGGTGGCGCGCTTCGACGCGCAGCAGCCGGCCGACGGACGTGAGGACCTCGGTGACGGGCGCGGGCTCGGCGGCGCGCTCTTCGGGGCTCGTGAGGCGCAGCCACTCGTCGAGGATCTCGCGTAGGCGGTCGATCTCTTCGCGGATGACGGTGATGCGTTCGACCGACTGCGGGTCGCCTTCGGCGCCGCGCGTGAGACGTCTGCGCAGATGTTCTAGGTGGATGCCGATCGCGCCGAGCGGGTTCTTGACCTCGTGGGCGACCGATCCCGTGAGGCTGACGATCGTCTGCAGACGCGATGCCTCGCGGAGATTGCGTTCGAGCGTCGCGATCGAGTTCTCGTCCTTGAGCAGGAGCATGAGGCCCGTGGCGCGCCCGCCATCTTGCAGCACGTACGAGGTGACCTGGATCCGCGCGTGCTCGCCGTCGACGTGGCGCACGAGCAACGAGAGCTCGCGGACGGCCTCGCCGCGGGCCAGCCCCGCGTCGACGACCGCGTCGAGCTCGGGATTGGCGCGCAGCAGTTCCTCGAAGTTGGCGACGCGCGTCGCCTCGTCGGCGAGGTCGAGGCGCAGCACCTCCTGCGCGAGCGAGTTGGCGACGAGCGTGCGGCGATCGGTGTCGACGAGGACGAGCCCCTCGCGCAGCGCCTCGGTGAGCGACGAGACCAGCAGGTCGTCGCGGCGCAGGTTGGTCGAGAGCGATTCGAGCTTTTTCTCGATCATCGAGAGCGCGACGCCGCCCGGGCCGCTCTGCGGCGGCAGGCGCTGGCCCTCCGCCATGGCCTCGAGGCGCCGCGTGAGGCTGATCACCTGGAAGGTGGCGTAGGCGCCGAAACCGACGCCGAGCAACGCGAGCACGCCCGCGAGCATGGGCCCCCAGAGGCGCGTCTGCGCGTCGACGCGCACCGGCGGAAGGCCCGGAATCTGCGCGAGCTCCGAGCCGACGTAGCGCATGCGCACGATGCCGATCGGCGTGCCCTTGGCGCCCGGGACGGCGACGGTGACCTGTTGCACGGCGCGCCCGTCGCCGCGCTCGGTCGCGAGCGTCTCGAGCTGCGGCTCGATGAGAGCGGCCTCGAGGCGCGCGATCTCCTGCGGATCGGTGAAGCGCTTGTCGACGACCATGGGGTCCGAAGCGGCGACGATCCGGTGATCGAGGCCGACGATCACGACCGACTCGAGCGGGCCGACGGGAGCGTCCTCGAGGAGCGGACGGTTTTCGCGCCCGTACACGAATTGCCACATGCGGCGCTGGAGCTTCTCGAACTCGGGTGTGCCTTCGGCCACGCCCTCGAGCGTGGCGACGTTCCAAAGGAAGGGCGCGGCGAGCTGGCGCGCGTGCTGGCGGCGCACCTCGTCGTACCAGCCGTCGAGCCGCTCGAGGCGCGCGCGGTTCTGGCGGTCGATGCTCGTCTGCGCGTTGTCGAGCACGCGCTCGGCATCGAGCTTCGTGAGGTACACGACGCCCGCGAAGAGAATGCTGAGACAGGCGAGAACGACCGCGAGCATGATGCCGAGGCCGTGTCCTGAACGAATGGCCATCAGAAGCGTCTCATCCGCGCGCCGCGGGGGGGATGCGGCGCCCGAGTCTTCGTCGAGCCTGGACAGCGACGGTGCAGCGACCCGAAGACCCCAATTGCCCGCGCAAGGCTAGCGGCAAACGCGGCGCGCGTCACGGCCCGCGCGCGGAGAATCGCAGACGTCGCTGCAACGAAGCCGCGGAAGCGGTGTTTCGACCGCCGGCGAAGCCTTGCGAGAGAGCGACGATCAATGCGGGCGCTCGCGGCCTTTCCCGGACGATTTCCGCGCGCTGTCGCATCAGGGCCAGAGGCGTTCATTGACGGGTTCGGCCGGGGCGGTGAGAATGCGCGCGCTCGGCGCTCGTTCCGGGCCCCGAGGAGGATGACGCCCCGATGAACAAAGTGGTGAAGAACGCGGTCGACGCGATCAGGCGCGCGGGCATCGGCGACGGCGCGACCATCATGGCGGGCGGGTTCGGGCTCTGCGGCATTCCCGAGAACTGCATCGCCGCGATGCGCGAGCTCGGCTTCAAGAATCTGACCTTCATCAGCAACAACGCCGGCGTCGACGACTTCGGCCTCGGCGTGCTGCTGCAGACGCGGCAGATCAAGAAGATGGTCTCGAGCTACGTCGGCGAAAACGAAGAGTTCGAGCGCCAGTACCTCGCGGACGAACTCGAGGTCGAACTCGTGCCGCAAGGCACGCTCGCCGAGCGCATCCGCGCCGCGGGCGCGGGCATCCCCGCGTTCTTCACGCCGACGGGCGTGGGCACCGAGGTCGCCCTGGGCAAGGAGACGCGCGAGTTCGAGGGGCGCGTGTACCTCATGGAGCGCGCGCTGCACGCCGATTTCGCGTTCGTCAAGGCGCACATCGGCGACGCCGCGGGCAACCTCGTCTTCCGCAAGACCGCGCGCAATTTCAATCCGATGATGGCGCAGGCCGCCAAGATCACGATCGCCGAGGTCGAGCAGCTCGTGCCGGTGGGCGCGATCGACCCCGACCACGTGCACACCGCGGGGATCTTCGTCGACTTCATCTTCGAGGGCGAGAACTATGAAAAGCGTATCGAGCAGAGAACGAATCGTCCTGCGGGCGGCGCGTGAGCTGAAAGACGGTTTCTACGTCAATCTCGGCATCGGCATCCCGACGCTCGTGGCGAATCACCTGCCGCCGGGTGTCGAGATCGTGCTGCAATCCGAGAACGGCATGCTCGGCATCGGCCCCTTCCCCTTCGAGGGCGAAGAGGACGCCGACCTGATCAACGCCGGCAAGCAGACGATCACCGAGACGATCGGCTCGTCGTATTTCTCGAGCGCCGAGAGCTTCGCGATGATCCGCGGCGGCCACGTCGACCTGACGATCATGGGCGGCATGGAAGTCAGCGAG
>CAZPJJ010000382.1:0-4404 GCA_964586535.1 uncultured Acidobacteriota bacterium
CTTCGATCGATCTCGGCGAAATCGACGATCTCCGCGTAGTCACCCATCGAAGCGATCTCCCGGGCCCGCTCGCGAGAGCGCGGCCCGGGAGAGCATAGCGTCCGCGACCTCGCGCGTCAGCGCGCGGAAGCCTGGGTCGTTTCCGGAGCGCCGGGGACCGGACCACGGAGAGCGACCTGTCCCTTGCGGACGATGTCGAGCGCCTTCGAGAGCACCCGCACGCTCTCCTGGTCGGCATGGAAGCCCATCGAGTTCTCGGCCTCGACAAAATCGATCAGGAACTGCGCCTGGCGCTGAGCACCCCGCGCCTCTTCGATGCGGTCCAGGGCGACGCCGGTCTCGACGGACGCCTCGATGTCCGCGATCAGCGCCATCAGCGCGTCGAGCGCGAGTCCACGAATTTCGTAGGTGCGCGTCTGGATCGTCTCGACGCGGGCGATCAGTTCGTCGCCCGAGGCCTTGTGGCAGGTCTGGCACGCACCCTCGACGTTGAGCAGCGGGCTGCGCACGTGGTGGTCGCTGATCTTCAGCCCGCCCTCGCGCTTGTAGGGCATGTGGCAGTCGGCGCAGGTCACGCCGTTGCGCGCATGGATGCCCTGGTTCCACATCTCGAACTCGGGATGCTGAGCCTTGAGCACCGGCGCGCCGGTCTGCTTGTGCGTCCAGTCCTTGAAACCGCTCTCCTCGTAGTACTCGAGGATCTCGTCGGCACGCAGGCCGTTGTGCCAGGGGTAGGTCAGGCGCTTCTCGTCGCCCTTGAAGTAGTACTCGACGTGGCACTGCCCGCAGACGAATGCGCGCATTTCCTGGCGCGAGGCATCACGATTGACGTCGTAGTCGGGGACGCCCTGCTTCGCTTTGTAGGCGCGCATGCCCTCGATGAACGCCGGCCGCGTCACGCGGAGCGCCATCGACTCCGGATCGTGACAGTCGATGCACGCCACGGGATGATCGACGAGCTCGCGCGCCTCGGTGTAGGACATCTTGTTGATCGCTTCGAAGCCGGCGAACATGTCGCCGTTGCCTGCTTTGTCGTAGGCCTCGACCATAGATGCGTGGCAGTGCAGGCAGGTGCCGGGCTGCTTCACGACGCGCTGGCGTTCGGTGAAGGTCTGATCCTCGAGCATGTAGGCGTGGCCGCGCTCTTCGCGAAAGTCGACCGCGAACGCATAACCGTTCCACATCGTCTTGAGGCGCGGATCCTCTTCGAGCTTGGACTGCGCGACGATCGTCCGCGGATCGACGTCGTCCGGCGTGCGGGGCGTCGCCTCGGAGCCGCCGTAACGCGTGCGCTTCTGATCGACGGTGCGCCGGTAGCGATCGTAGTGCAGCGGGAAGTTCTTTCCCCAGACGGAGGGATCCGTCGTGTCGTCGGTGATCTCGACGACGCGGAAGAACGTCTGCTGCGCTTCGTGCTTCCGTTCCATGATGTTCACGAGCAGAGCCGTGACGCCCGCCGCGGCGAACGCGCTCGCGATGCCGACTATGGCCAAGAGGCGCATCAGGGAGCGGGGGGACTTTTCTTTCGTCGCACTCATCGAGATTCTCCGGCGATGTTCCAGGGGGTCGTTCCCACCGCACCCAGCTCGGGATGGCCGACGCCGGGATGGCAGTGGAGACAGGTCTGCGGCTGATCGCGCCGATGCGGTCCGTCGACCTGGGCCACGAGGTCTGCGTGGCACGAGCGGCACGCGCCCTCGGTGACGGCGCGGTTGCGCTCAGTGATACGGATCGTCTCGGGGAAGTCCCCGGTCGTGAACGCATAAGAGTGGAAGAAGCCGTTGATGGCCTTCGTCGTGTACTTGCCGAGGATGTCGTGCGGCGCGTGGCAATCGTTGCAGGTCGCCACGTTGCGGTGGCTGCCCTTCACCCACCCGTCGAACTGAGCGTTCATGACGTGGCAGTTCACGCACGCCTTCGGATCGTTGCCCATGTAGGAAGCGCCGTTCGCGTAGAAGAACGTGAACGAACCGATTCCGAAGGCTGCGCCGATCGCGATCGCGACGACGACCGCGATGAGAATGAGTCCTCGCATGAAGGGGAGTCTACGGACTGAAGCGCAGCAGAGATAGCGTGCGATTTACAGAAATTGTCCTGCGACAAGACGCGACTGCGACCGCGGGTCGCAACTTTGCCCTATGACAAGATCGGGCGTGGGCCGGGCAATCAGTCCCATTCGGGAAACTTTCCCTGCCCTGCGAGTTCATCCATCGCCGCCGGAATCAGCCTCTGAACGCTGCTCGATTTTCGCCCTCGGCGATGCTCAGCGGCGTGCCCACCAGAGCATCACGGAAATAGGGCACGAAGACCGCCTCGCCTTTCGGCAAGTCCGTCGTCATCAGACCCCGGTGCGTCGTGCTCGCGACCCGCAGGAAGCTCTCGGTTTCGCCGATGGACGCCACCCGGAGCGCCAGAAGCAGGGAGGCCCGGCGAGTTCTGTTTTTTTCATCGGGGGTGCGACCTGCGGGGTATATTTCGCCCGCTTCGCTTCGCGAAGCATGGGGCGGCGTCGGCGCCCAGCGGGGAGTGGCCCATCGTGCCGGGTGGTCTGGCAGGCGCACGGATCGCGCGGATCCTGACGACGGTTTGCGTCGCGCTCGCGTTCGGCGGGCCCTTGGGCCGAGCCGACGCCGTGACGGCCCGTGCCGTCGGACCGCACGAGGTCTTCGCCGGACAACCGATTGCGCTCGTCCTCGAACTGCGGCCGTCGCCCAGGACGCTCGCGATCGGGAGCTATGCGCAGCGCGTCACGTGGGACGCGAGCGCCTGCGGCTACGTCGTCGACTTCCCGGCCGCCGGATGCGGCGCCCTCTCCGATCCGCTCGTCAATCGCGACGACATCGACGTCGGCGCCTTGGAGATCTCCGCCGCGGATCCTTTCAACGAAGCCGTGCCTCTGTGCCCGCTGCTCGAGCTCGATCTCGTGGCGGCCGATGCGCCCGGCGCGGTTTGCGTGGTCACTCTGACCCTGAACTCGCTCTACGAAGCGAACACCTTTCGCGACCTGATGCCCCTGTCGGAGGCGGAGGCCGCGTCGGTTGCGATCCGCGACGCGCGAACGTCGCTCCGCGCGAGCGAGACCGCCGAGGGAGCGCGCTTCGCATGGGTCGCGGTCCCCGGCGCGTCGTCCTACGATGTCATCCGCGGGCGCATCGAATCGATCGTCGCGCTCACGACGACGATCGACCTCGGCGACGTCGTCTGCCTCGAGAACGACTCCCTCGATCTCGAGACCTCCGGTTTTGAAGACCCTGAGTCCCCTCCCCTCGGAGGCGCTTTCTTCTATCTCATGCGCGCCGACGACGAAGACTTCGGCGCCTCTTCCGACGGCCGCCCGCGTGATCCCGCGAGCGGCGCGTGCCCCGAATGATCCCATGTCGATGAGCACCCTGCCCGCGAAGTCCTGCGTCACGATCGCGCTCCGCCGTGCGGCGATGCTCGCGTTGGCGGCGCTCTTCTTGCAATCGTCGGCCACCCTCGCCGCGACCTACTGCGTCGACGCGCAGCGCGGCGCTCTCGGCAACCCCGGTACGTGCGCGCCCGGTGAGGGCGGCACGTGGTCCGCGCCTTTCGCGACGATCGGCGAAGCCCTTGCCGTCGCGATCGACGGCGACGAAGTCTGGATCGCCGCCGCGCTCTATGCCGAAGACGGCCTCGTCGTCCCCTCGGGCGTGACGCTCCGCGGTGGGTTCGCGGGCACGGAGAATCTGCCCGGTGATCGCTCGCTGCTCGGCGCACGCAGCGTCGTCACGACCGCGAGTCCGGCATCGACGGCGACGATCGTCCTTGCCGTGGAAGGCAACGCGACCGTCGACCGGCTCGATGTCGCCGCTGCGACGGCGCACGCCGGAATGGGCATCCACCTCTCGTGCGTACCCGGCGAGGCGCTCGCGCTCTCGCTCGTCGATCTCGACGTCACGGGACACGAGACCGGCATCGACATGGAGTGGGAGGGCAATGGGGAGCCCTTCGGATGTTCCCTCGCGTTTCACGGGACGGGCCTTCGCATCGGCGGCAACGTCGTAGGTATCGACGCGGGCGTCGCGGAAGGCACCGGCTCCGTCAGCGAGCCCGCACTCGACTTGGTTCTCACGCGGTCGACGGTCCACGGCAACGAGCAGGCGGGAATCCGGGTCTCCGCAAGAGAAATCTGGGGCTACGAGAACATGGCCGTCTCCGTGAGCGAGAGTCTTTTCTTTTCCAACGGTACGGGGTTGACGACCGCCATCGGCGGAGGCACGGGAGTCACCGACGTCGACGAGTCCGTGTTCCTCCTGAATGACCAGGCCGTCTCGGTGACGGCGATTCCTCCGTACAAGGACGAGCCGGCCGACGGAGAACCGTACTCCTCGGCGACATTCACGACCTTCGTGCGACGCAGTACCTTCAGGGACAATGGAGGCG
>CAZPJJ010000383.1:0-4396 GCA_964586535.1 uncultured Acidobacteriota bacterium
TTTTTCTCAACTTTCGGCTGTTTTATCTCATAGTTCTGGGTCGGCACAAAGATATTGTCCTGAATACCATTGTATTTGTTAAAAGAATTCTCGCCTGTTATTGCATTAATATAGCCTTCACCATCGCCTGTCAGGTCTATCACTCTGGATTTGAACTTTTTTTGAGTACTGAAATGATATCTATAATACCAGATGGGAATAAATTTCAACTGCTGGTACTTCACCTTACCGATTTTTGATTCGGCCAGGGATAAAGCTTCTGATTTCTCAATATTCACCGCAACTGAGCGTAGTGATATCCTGGTGGTCTTCTCATATTTCTTTTTAGGTTGCTCTCTGGGAGATGGGGACTGCATATCATACTCTTTTTTTATCTGTCCTTTCTCTCCGTATCCTCCAAGGGCACCTGATAGAACTGCCCTGCCTATCCTGGATTCAAGTTCATCTTTATCCCAGAGTGTTACCCCCTCATCAAGAGCAAAAGATCGGGTTCTCTCATCGAAAGACTCAGAGATCAGTATGCTTCTGCCGCCATATCTTTGCACATTGTGTGAGAAGTATCTTATACTGTTTAAATTGGTTTGAGGCTCAAATTTAATAAAGACCCGTGGGTCCGCGCGGATGCCCCGGGCGAGATCGACGAGCGCTTCGGCGATGGGACGAGCGACCGCCACGCCCTCCTCAACGGCGCGCCGCGCCGCGAGGACCGCGCCGCGGGAGACACCGGGACCGGTTCCGGCGGGGACAGGACGCAGTCGCTTGCGGAAGCTCGTGACCACGTCGAGTTCAGCGTCGCGCGCGATCGGCACCATACGGATCTTGAAAAGAAAGCGATCGAGTTGGGGGGCGGGGAGAGGGAAAGTCCCAGCCATCCCGAGCGGATTCTGCGTCGCGATCACGAGGAAGAGGTCGTCGAGGCGGTGCGTGACGTTGTCGACGGTCACCTGGCGCTCGGCCATCGCCTCGAGCAGCGCCGATTGCACCTTCGGCGAGGTGCGGTTGATCTCGTCCGCGAGGAGGACGTGCGCGAAAACGGGGCCCGGAATGAACTCGAAGCTCCCGCGCTCGGGCTCGAAAACGGACACTCCCGTGATGTCCGACGGCAGGAGGTCGGGCGTGAACTGAACGCGCCGGAAAGGCACGATGCGGGGATCGACGTCGCCGTCGCCCACGATGGACTCACCGAGCGCGCGCGCGAGCATCGTCTTGCCGGAACCAGGGAAGTCCTCGAGAAGCACGTGGCCGCCCGCGAGGAGCGCGATGACGATCGCGTCGATCACGTCGTCGCGACCGACGATGGTCTCGCGCAGGCGCTCTCGCAGCTTGTCGGCGACATCCCGTGCCTGCGGCAATCCGGTGGTCGGGCGAGGACCACCTGCTTCCGAGCTCTGTGCTGCGTCGATCTCGCTCACGATTCGTCCTCTCTTCCTTTTCAGCGTGCTCGCAGGAAGCGCCAAGGATCGAGCGCGCCCAAGAGCGCGCGCCGGCCCATTCGCTCGCGAAGTTCTCGCCCCACACGCGACGCGAGCGCGCGCGAAGCAGCCTGCGGTGCCTCGTGGCCGCCCCAACGCGCGCCCAGGTGCAGGCGGGTCAATTCCAGGAACGCCGGCGTCAACGCCGCGGCGCGCGCGGCGAAGGCTTCGCGCGTCTCGCCGTGTTCTCTCGTCAGGCCGATCTCCGCGAGACGGTCGAGCGCCGCGCGATAGGAGAGCCGTGCGCTCCCGTCGCTCGCGATCAAGAGGCGTGCAAGCGCGCGCCAGCTTTTCACCGCGTAGCCGGTACCCGCCCAGAGAGCGAGCGCGAGAGCGATCGCGAGCAGCAACTCGCGCGCGGTCGGAAGGCGCCACGCGGAGGGCATGTCGCGAGCGAGGCGCGTCTCGTCGCCCCGGGCGAGTTCGCCGAGGAGCGCTTGGAGATCCATGTCGGGCGCGGGCAAGGGTGGGTCGATCGGTGTGGGGCCCGGATCGATCGGCACCCACCCGACTCCCTCGAGATGCACTTCCGCCCAGGCATGAGCGTCACCCGAGCGGAGCAGGATCGCCGAACCCTGCCCGCGCTGGGCGGCCTCGTAGGCGTACCCCGCGCTCACCCGCGCGGGCAGGCCGAGCGCGCGCATCAAGAACGTCGCGGCGTGCGCAACATGCACGCAGTAGCCGATGCGCGAGCCGAAGAGATACGACGCGGTCGGGTCGGGAGCGCCCGCGTGCTGGGAGCGCGTCGAGTAGAGCGTGTTGCGCTCGATCCAGATGCCGACGGCGAGTGCCCGCGCCCAAGGGTCGTCGCGAAGGTCCTCGCGGAGCGTCGCGAGGATCTCGGCCGCGAGCGCACCGTAGCGCGGGTCGGAAGGCATCTCGAGGTAGATCTCGCGGAGATCCTCGGACCACGCCGGCGATCCCGCGACGGAGCCGAAGAGCGCGGCCTGCGAGTCGACGAGCACGCTCGACGAGGTTCGGTACGTGCGGCGGAAGAGCGAGGGGTCCGGGTTCTCCGCGGGTGCCACGGAGAGGCCGTCCGTCATCACGAACGGTTGCGCGTGATCGCGAAGCAGCGAGACCGTCGCGTGCACGAGGGCGCGAGCGTCGGCACCCGGAGGTGCCGGCTTCTCGACGACGCCGGACGCGGGGAAGAAAGCGAAGAGATCACGGTCGGCGTCGGCCTCGAAGGAGCGTACGAGCCGCCGGCCGTTCCAGCGCGAGAACGCCACCTGTCTGAAGTAGAAGACCCCGTTGGCGGGCTCGATGTCGTCGTGGAGGACGACGACAGCGACGGGGACTTGCGAGCCGCCCGATGGGTACTCGTCGAGGAACGGCACGGGCTCGGTACCCTCGCCTTGGCCGCGTCCCAGCCCCAAGGAATCCCCGTCGGGCCGGGTCTGCGACGATCCGCGCGCCACGCGCCGGTCGCCGCGCCCCGGCAACGTGCCTCGGTCTTCGCCCGGCGGTCCGGCGAGCCAGAGCGGGTCCACGTCGCTAAACGAGAACACGCCGAAGGCGGGATAGACGGCGAGGAGCCCGAGAGCCAGCGCGACCACAGCCATCATGAGGGCGACAGTCCTCCAGAAGCCGGAAGGACGCGCCAGCGCCAGAACGGCGAACACGCTCGCGGCGACACCGGTGAGGCCGAGGACGAAGGCCGGGTGCCATCCTCGGAGCCACGCGAGATCGCCCACTTCGAGCGGTCGGTTGATGGCTCCGCCGCGGTGCGGGGCGAGAAGCGCGGTGATCGCGAGGACCAGCAGCACCGCAGGCAGGACACCCCCGCCGGGCACGCGGCGGGCCGCGAGGCCGACGATCAGCGCCGCCACGGCCGCAAGAGTCGCGACGATGCCGGCATCCATCACCTCGGCCGCGGGTTCGGGACCGAGAAGCCGTGCCACGAGCGTCGTGCGGCCCGCGAGAGCGGTGAGCACGGCGGCGGCCGCAAGGAAGATGGCGCCCGCCGACGCCACGACCCACGAGCGCAGCCGCGTCGCGGCAAGGCGATCGCCCGCAGCGCCTCCCGCGATCGCGGTGCACGCAGCGGCGGCCGCGACGCTCCACGACGCATGGGGAGCGGCCGCGGCGAGAGCAGCGGCGCCGAGGACGAGAGCGCGTCCCCACGCGACGCCGGACGCGGGCGCCAGTGCCGTCATGCGGTCACCCTCGTTTCGATCGAGGAGCCGTCGCCAGCGGAGAGCAGGCGCGTGGTGCCGCTTGCACCGTCACCGAGCACGACCCTTGCGCCGGTGGCGATCAGGGGCCCGAGCGCCCGCTCGGCATCGCCCGCGTCGAACCGCCTCGATGCCGATTCGTCGGGGAGATAGAGCCACCTCGAAGAACGCGAAGGAGGGGTGTTCCTCGTCAACGAGCCGACCGCGAGCACGGTGAACCGCGCGGGAGCGCCGCGTACCACCGCCAGCAGGCTCGCGATCGTGAGTTCGTCACGCACTCCGGCGACCACGAGGACGGGATCGTCCTGCGCCACGTCGTCGTTCGCGAGCGCGAGCGGGAGATCGGCGCCGTGCCGGGCGCGATGGCGGCGGGAGGCGGCGAGCGCGCGCAGGGCCTCTTGCGGCTCTTCCACGGGAGAGGGTGCGCCGTCGCAAGCGAACCGAGCATGCTCGCCGAGCAGCTTTTCCTCCCAGATCGTTCGCGCGGCTCCCGCGGCGTCCTCGTCGTGCTCTCCGCAGGCCAGGAAGAGCAACGGTCGCGCATCGGGGGTACGCACCGACTCGGGAGAGCGGACCAGCAGTTGCCGCGAGCGCGCGTAGACCTTCCAGAGGATCAGCCGGGCGGGATCGGAGCGATTGTAAGGACGCGCGTCGATGCGATCGCCGCGCGCCGCGCCATGCGGATGTTCGACGAGATCTCCGGCGGCGAGCGAGAGTGCGAGTTCGCTCTCTCGCCACGCCTTCGCG
>CAZPJJ010000384.1:0-4391 GCA_964586535.1 uncultured Acidobacteriota bacterium
GACGAAGGCCCTCGCCGCGTGCGCAGCGCCGAGGGCGCTCTGCGCGAGCTTCTCGGGCGCGCCTCGCGCGAGGCAGCCTGGGAGAACGTCGTCGGCAGCGTTTTCGTCGGCGGACGACGGGTGAACTAGCAACCGCCGGTCTCATCCTTGTCGTCGGCCGCGTCTTTGCCGTCGAGCCGCTCGCGCAGCCCCAGTTCGTCGAGCTTGCGATAGAGGTTGCTGCGCGAGATGCCTGCAAGCCTCGCCGCCTCCGACAGGTTGCCGGCCGCCCGGTCGACGAGCGAGGCGAAATAGAGCCGGTCGAAGTGCTCGCGCGCGCCTTTCCAGTCGGCGCGCAACGCCATGACGATTTCGCCGAGGTGCGAGGTTTCCGAGGACTCGCGCAGGTGTGCCGGCAGCAGGCTCGCGTCGAGGATCTCGTCTTCGGCGAGCGCGACGGCGCGGTGGATGACGTGCTGGAGTTCGCGCACGTTGCCCGGCCACGCGTAGGCGTGGAGCGCCCGCGCGGCATCGACATCGAGTCCCGCGAAGCCGCGCCCGAGCCGGGCCGCCGCTTCGCGCGCGAAAGAGCGCGCGAGCGGGAGAATGTCCTCGGGGCGCTCGCGGAGTGGGGGGACGTCGACGACGGCGCCCGCGAGCCGGTAGAGCAGATCGGTGCGGAAGCCCCCGTCGCTCGCGAGGTCTCGATAAGGCCGATGCGTCGCCGCGACGATGCGGATGTCGACGCGGATCGGCTGCGGTGCGCCGAGCGGCACGATCTCGCGGTTCTCGAGCGCGCGCAGCAGTTTGGGCTGCAGGCCGCGCGGGAGGTCGGCGATCTCGTCCAGAAAGAGCGTGCCGCCGTCGGCCTGCAGGAAGCGGCCCATTCGGGCATCGACGCCCGTGGCGACGCCACGTTCGATGCCGAAGAGTTCGGCTTCGAGCAACTCGCCGGGGACCGCCGCGCAGTTGATTGCGACGAAGGGGCCGCTGGCGCGCTGCGAGTGCGCGTGGATGCGCCGCGCGAGCAGGTCCTTGCCGGTGCCGGATTCGCCCGTCAGCAGCACGGAGAGCGTGGACCGCGCCAGGCGCTCGGCTTCGGCGAGGATGCGCATGCAGCGCTGCGAGATCGTGACGAAGGGTGGAGGTGGAAAGCGCGGCGGTCCCAGGGCGTCCTGCGCTGGACTCGCCAGGGATGACGCCTGGGATTCGATCGAGGCGAACCAGTGCGCAAGGCGCGCGAGCGAGCGCAGCGTCGTCCGGCGCGCGCGCCAGTCCCGAGCCTCGCGAAGAACGAGCCGCTCCTCGTCCCCGCCGTCGATGTTCACCGATCCATCGGCATCATCGCCTTCGGCGCACGCATCCCAGCCCGCGATATCGCCCGCGGCGGCCACGATCGCACGCTTTGCTCTCCAGCCGGTGAGAAGGATGGCGCCGCGCGCGTGGACGAGTTCCATCGCGCACAAGAGCACGCGCGAAGCCGCGACGTCCGCGCTCGGGCACTCCGAGAGCCGATCGGCGAGGTCGCAGACGGGATCGCCGGCCGCATCCAGGCCACCTCCCGTCGAGAAGGGCTCGTGCGAGGAGGATCCCGTTCGCGGCCGCCCGGGCCACTCGTGGCCTCCGTCGGCTCCGAGCGTCAGCCCTTCGCGCAGGCACATGGGAACCGAGCCGATCGTGAACACGTCGTCGGCGCCGACGATGGCGCTGGGGACGCGCTTGCCGTCCACGTAGAGGCCGTTGGTGCTCGAGAGGTCCGTGATCTCGACCCGCCCGCCGTCGACCTTGACGAGCAGATGGCGCCGCGAGATCGACTCGTGGCGCACCACGAAGTCGCATTCGTCGGCGCGGCCGACGATGAGTTCTCTCCCCGTCACGGAGCAGCGAATGATGCGGTCGCCGAGATGGGCCTCGAGATAGAGCATCACCGTCTCACTGGAACGGCGAGGGATCTCCGGCACCGACGCGCACGACTTCCGGAGTTGCCTCCGAGAGATCGACGAGCGTGGTCGGCGTGACCCCCCCCCAACCGTTGTCCAAGAAAACATCGACGACTTTGCCGAGCCGGGCTTCGATCTCGTCCGGATCGGAAAGCGGGTACTCGTCACCGGGAAGGCGTGCCGTCGTCGCCAGCAGCGCCCCGCCGGTCTCGCGCGCGACGTCGCGGGCGATCGCGTCGTCGGGAACGCGAAGGCCGATCGTCTTGCGCTTCGTGAGCAGCACCTTGGGCACTTCGCGCGACGCCGGCAGCACGAACGTGTAGGGACCGGGCAGGAAGCGGCGCAGCACGCGATAGGCGGCGTTGTCGACGAGAGCGAAGGTCGCGATCTCCGCGAGGTCGGGAACGATCAGGCTGAAGAGCTTCTTCTCGGGGTGGAAGCCCTTGATTCGCGCGATGCGTTCGAGCGCGCTCTTAGAGCGCGGCTCGGCGACGATGGCGTAGGAGGTCTCGGTCGGCAAGACCGCCACGCCGCCTCCGCGCAAGACCTCCGCGACGCGCCGCAGAAAGCGCTCCTGGGGCGTCTCCGGATGGAGAGACAGGCGCATCGTCACTCACCTTCGAGGTCTTGGGGAATCGCGACGAAGCGGCCGTTGTCGTCGCGGCTCACGTGCGCGAGAGCGACCTGATGATCGTGCGTGTAGAAAAGCCGTCCTCTGCGCGCGAGCAGATCGTCGAGCAGCGCGCGTTTCTCGTCGACGACGACTTCGGCACAGCGGTCGTAACCCATCGTGATCGGTACGTGGGTCCACGGGATGCCGGGGATCAGATCGGCGGCGAAGACGACGGGGCCGTCGTCGGTCGCGATCTCTGTCAGCAACATGCCGGGCGTGTGGCCGTTCGAGGCGTGGAAGCGATACGAATTGCCGAGCGTCTGAGAACGTTCGCCATCGACCAGATCGAGGCGCCCGGATTCGCGTAGCAGGTCGGGAAGAGCCGCAATGAACGAAGCGCGGTCGCGCGGATGAGGAGCGAGCGCGCGTTCCCACGCACCCCGTCCGACCACGAACCTCGCTTTGGGGAAGAGCAGGCGCGGGGCGCGGCCCTCTTCGTGCGGCGTGAGCAGCCCGCCGGCGTGGTCGAAGTGGAGGTGGCTGAGGACGACGACGTCGATGTCTTCGTGCGAGACGCCGTGCTTGTGCAAGTTGTCGAGCAGCACGTGCGAGGTCTCGCGCACGCCGAAGCGCTCGCGCAGGCGTGGATCGAAGAAAGCGCCGATGCCGGTTTCGAGGAGGACGAGGCGGTCTTCTTCTTCGATCAGCAGGGCGCGGCAGGCGAGCGGGACACGATGGGAGTCGTCCGGCGCGAGCCACTTCTGCCACACGACGCGCGGCGCGTTGCCGAACATCGCCCCGCCGTCCAGCCACTGCGTATTGCCGTCGATCGCCCTGAGCGTGCGCTGCATGCTTTCTCCCGGAAAACCCCGCGATTGTGCCGCCTGCGCCCGCATCTGTCATCCGAAGCGAGAGCGCCCGGGCCATGCCGGCCCGGGCGCTCTCTGGGGAGGAGGAAGTGAGGAGGGAGGGAAGGAGAGGCGCGAGTCAATCGAGGCGAGCCGCGAGCGAGGCTGCGTTCTTCGCCTCGGATTCCGGTGTCTCGGGAACCGTTTCGGACAGGGCGATGGCGGAGTTCGGCTCGGTGGGCGCGAGCGGCGCGAGACGCGCAAGGGTGGCTTCGGCGACCGAGCCCGCGCCGGCGAGTTCGGCGGCGCGACGCGCGGCGATCACGGCGCCCGCGAGGTCGTCGGTGCGCTCTCGGGCGAGGGCGAGGTTGTGCCAGGCGACGACGAGCGTGGCGTCGCGTTCCAAGGCAGCCTCGAGCGCGGGAATGGCCCTGTGGGCATCGCCTTCGATCAGGTGCAGATAGCCGAGATTGTTGAGCGGCCAGCCTCCGCCCTCGGGGAGCTCTCCCGCGCGACGGAACGCTTCCTTGGCGCTCTCGATGTCGCCCTCGGCGAGGAGCACGCGGCCGAGCACGTTCTGCACGTCCGCGAGGTCGGGTTCGATGCCGCGCGCGGCGTCGATCGCGGAGCGAGCGCCCTCGATGTCGCCGAGCTCGAGTCGGACGCGCGCGAGGTTGAGGGGAGCGCGTGCGAAATCGTCCATCGCCCACGCGACGTCGGCGAGCGCGCTCTCGGATTCGGCGAGCCGCTGCGCCTTCCAGTACGCGAGCCCGAGGAGATAGCGGTCGTGGTCACTGCTCGTGCCGAGTTCGTTCGCCGCCTCGAAGTGCAGGATCGCGTCGGCGTAGAGACCCTGGCCGAATGCCGCTCGCCCCAGCGCGACATGATCGACGTTGGGATCCGCGACGAACGACACAGTCGCGTCCGAGGAGGTCTCGACTTCGACGAGAGGCATCGACTCGTTCTTCACGGCGACGCTCGGGACGCCGCCCGCTCCCGCGGGGACGTAGC
>CAZPJJ010000385.1:0-4376 GCA_964586535.1 uncultured Acidobacteriota bacterium
GCGCGCGCCAGCGGCCACATCAGCCAGCCGATGAGCAGGTCGATCGCGCGCAGGAGCGGCGCGAGGGCCGCGAGCAGACCCTCGGGGATGCGCGGCGCGACCAGGTCCTGGGCGACCCTGCCGAGCAGGATCGTCGCGGCACCGGCGCCGATCGCGAGCGAGTACTTTCCGGATGACACGACGAAGGCGAGCACCGGAACGAGCACGAGCGAGAACTGGCGCGTGACCTGCGTCGAGATCCAGAGGCGGGTGCCGGGATCGAGGGCGCCGCTCAGGCCCGCCTCGTCGGCGATGCGCTCGGCGGCGTAGCGCCCGACGGCGAGGCGCGCGCCGATCGCGACCGAGAGCAGCGCGTAGAGCGCAAAGACCACCGCGAGCGCGACCCACGGCAACGAGGCCGAGATCAAAGAAGGTGCGGCCGTTTCGTCCATCAGCAGGCGTCCCTCGGCGGAAGCACGCGCCGGCGCAGCGTGCGCTCGAGCGCGTCCATTTCGCCGTCGTCGCTCTCGTGGTCGTAGCCGAGCAGGTGCAGCATGCCATGAAGCGCGAGCAGCGCGGTCTCGCGGGCGGGGCTGTGCCGGCGGCGCCTGGCCTGGCGGCAGGCGACGTCGTAACAGATCGCAAGATCGCCGAAAAATCGCACGCCCTCGGGATTGGAGACCTCGGAAGGGAACGAGAGCACGTCGGTAGGGTAGTCCTTGGCGCGCCAGGCCATGTTGAGCGCCTGCATTTCGTCCGGATCGACGAAGCGAATCGCCACCTCGCCGCGATCGAGCGCGAGTTCGCGGGCGGCCTCGCCGAGAACCTGGCGCACGAGCGAACGCGTCTCCTTGGGAACGTCGCGCAGCGCGCCGACGATCGACGTCTTCACGACGAGCCACCCTCCGGATCGCTCGGCGCGGAGGTGACCGGCGCGGATCCGTTGGGGGCGGCGGAGCGCCGATCGCGATCCCCGTTGGCCTCGTCGCGCGCGCGCCGGGCGGCGGCTTCCTGGTCGTCGTGAACTTCGTAGGCGCGCACGATGCGCTGCACGAGCTCGTGGCGCACGACGTCGCGCTTGTCGAAATGAATGAACCCGATGCCCTGCGTGCCCTCGATGATCTTGCGCGCGTGGATCACGCCCGACGTCTTGCCCGGCGGAAGATCGATCTGCGTGACATCGCCGGTGACGATGGCTTTCGAGCCCTCGCCGATGCGCGTGAGGAACATCTTCATCTGCTCGGGGGTGGTGTTCTGCGCCTCGTCGAGAATGATGAAGCTCTCGTTGAGCGTGCGGCCGCGCATGAACGCGAGCGGCGCGACTTCCACGATGCCTTGCTCGAGCATCCGCACGACCCGGTCCGGGCCGAGGATGTCGTAGAGCGCGTCGTAGAGCGGGCGCAGATAAGGATCGACCTTCGCGGCGAGATCGCCGGGCAGGAAGCCGAGCCGCTCACCCGCTTCGACCGCGGGACGGCAGAGCACGATGCGGCGCACGCGGTTGCTCGCCAGCGCCTCCGCGGCGAGCGCGACCGCGAGATAGGTCTTGCCGGTTCCCGCGGGGCCGATCGCGAAAACAATGTCGTGGTCGCGCACGAGTTCGAGGTAGACGCGCTGATGCTCGGTGCGAGGCAGGACTTGCCGCCGCCCGGGTCCGGCCACGCGCGCCTCGAGGAAGTGCTTGGCGAGCGGGACGTGCGGGGCTTCGCGCGAAAGCCGGCAGGCGAGCGCGATGTCGCGCGAGCGAAGCCGATAGCCGCGCTCCATGAGGTCGCCGAGCTGCTCGATCATGCGCGCGCAGGCCTGGGCGGGCACGGGCTCCCCCTCGACCAGAACCTCGCCCTCGCGCGCCATCAGCCGGACGCCGAAAGAGCGCTCGATGAGCCGTAGGTTGGCGTCGGCTTCGCCGACGACGGCGCGAAACGCGTCGTCGGAAAGAGGTATGCGCGGTCGCGAGGCGCCGGAGAGAGATTCGCTCACGGCGAGAACGGGGCGCTCGGGGCGCGAGGCGGGAGGCGTGTGCGCATGGGCTCCGCGGAGAAAGAAGTGTTGTCCGGACGCTACCACCGGGACAGAGACCCCGCAACGGCGCACCCCATCGCCGCGGGGCTGATCAAAGTGGCAGCGAGGCAACGCGGCGGACCAACGCGGCGAATGCCTCGGGCGACTCTCGGGGCGCCAGGTGACCCGCGCCCGCGACGACCTCGAACGCGTCGTCGCGTCCGATCTCTTTCGCCAGGGCGTGCATCTCGTGCGGCGTCGGAGCCCCGTCGAACTCGCCGCAGACGAGAGCCAGCGGCCCCTGGAACTCCCGCAGGATCTCGGTGCGGTCGGGCCTTGCCGCCATGCCTCGCAGCGCGGCGCGGGCCCCGACGATCGAGGTCGTCTCGATGCGCCGGCGGAGCTCGGTAACGAGAGCGGGGTCGGGTTGAGGCGCGAGGAGCCGGGGCAGCATCGTGCGGGCGAGCAGTTCGCCCTCGCGCGGGGCTGCCGCCCCGAGCGCGTCGATGAGCGCCGATCGTCCTGCACGCTCGGCGTCGTTGTCGGCACGGGCGCGGGTGTCCGCGAGGACCAGACGGGGCACGAGGTCGGGCCGTCGCTCGAGGAGCGCCAGCGCGACGTACCCACCCATCGACACGCCCGCAACGAGTTGGGGAACGATGCCGCGCACGTCGCAGTACGAGGCGACGGCGTCGGCGAGGAGTTCCATCGTCGCCACGTCGCCTGGAGCGGGAGGCGCCTCGCCAAAACCGAGCAGGTCGGGGGCGAGGATGTCGAACGTGAGCTCGAGGCGGTCCGCGACCGGCTTCCAGAGGGACGCGTCGAGCGGAAAGGCGTGGATGAGCAGAACCGCGGGACGCGCCGGCAGGGTGGTGGGTTGTTCGATGTGCGTCATGAGAAGAGCCTACCCCGGATCGCCCGCGATTCACGGGCGGGTCTCCCGACGGGCGCTCCCATCGCGCGCCGATGACGAACTTGTGACGATTCCCACTCCGGAAGGCGCGAACCTCGATGCACTTCCTTCCGTTGACTGGTTATCTTTTGTTTCTTTTTAGTCCGCAAAAGTTCGCATTAGCCGCTTTCTCCGATCAAGACTGTCGCCTATCTAGGCGACAGGGATGAGGAGTCGGATCCGCACTCACGGGGGGGGTCTTCCAGTGCCGGAGGTCCCAAGGGCATAATCCGCGCGCCTCGAGGGGAACGAGGTCGGGCAAGAGAGCGTCAACGAAACCGATTTCGAGGAGACGCGCGATGGGATCTCAGCGCTGCCCGCAGTGCGGCGGAAGCGAGGTCGAGCCCGTCGTCTACGTGCTGCGCACGTGGCGCGTCGATCGCGACGCGATCCTCGCCTACGTTCGCAGCGGTGAAGTTCCCGAGCCGCCCCCGGTCGACGAGGCGTCACCGAATTTCCAATGCTCCGCGTGCGGCCACTCCTGGCCGGATCCGTCCCGCATCGAGGCGGTCCGCGAAATCCGCGAGCACTTCACGGCGCTGCGCTCTTCTCTGGGGCTTTAGCAGCGTCCCGGTTCCGGTCATCGCGTCCGGGTGCCTGTGCCATTCCGGCCCGTCCTCCGTCCGCTCTTCGCCCCCGGTTCCTGCAACGACGAACCCTCGTGAACTTCTCCATCTCTGGGCGAACGCTCGGCGTCGGCGGCCCGCGGCTTGCATGAAGGAACCGCGGAGGATTGGGAAGATGCGTATGTCGAACCTTGCCACGCGCCTCGGCGCGCTCGCTGTTCTCACCGTTGCCACGTGCGTCGTCGCGGCGCCTGCCTTCGCCGGAGAATCCTTGGAGCGCCTGCGATTCCAAGCGAGCCCGGAAGGGGTGCTCGCAATCGACGACCAGGGCGACTGGGGCGGCGTTCGCTTCCTGCCCTTCGCGCTCTCTCGCGGCGATGCTTTCATCGCGCTCCCTCCGGCCAAGGAAGAGATTGGCGACGACGGGGCTCCGCAGTTCCACGCGGGCCCGCTGTGCTGGTCGCTGCGCCGGACCGAGGCGGGCACCGTGCTGCGCATGGAAGTGAAGGCCGCGCTCGGCAGCGGCAAGAACCCGCTGGTCGTGCTGCTGCGCGCCGACGGCTCGGCGACCTTTCGCACGAACGACGACGCGGTGAGCGCACACCTCGTGAAGCGGGCTGCGGACGGCGGCGTGCGCGTCACCCACGGCGGGTCGCGCGACGGTCGCGGCCAATCGCTTTCGACCGCGGTCACCGCACCCGACGGCGACCTTGCCTTCTCCGTATCGATGGAAAAGAACGCGTTCCCGGTCACGGTCGAAGCGATGCTCGACGCGGCCTCCTGGACGGCGGACGGCGGCCAGGAGTTCGCATTCTTCGGCGTGAGCGTCGCGGGCAACGGCGATGTCAACGGCGACGCGACAGCAGACATCGTCGTTG
>CAZPJJ010000386.1:0-4352 GCA_964586535.1 uncultured Acidobacteriota bacterium
GGGGGCGAGTTCGTCGATCGCCTTGCCGACGATCTCGCGAATTGCCTGTTCGAGATTGACCCTTCCCGGATCTCGTTTAGCCATGGGCACGACCTTTCATGCTGGTTGAAGCGGGGGACGAACGGGGGCTGCTCGGCCTTCGTTCGGGCTCGGCCGATGCGCCCGCGGTCGCCACGAGCTTCGAGTTGCTCCGGACCCGCGCGAGTTCGCTCGCGCGCCTCTTGCTCTTGCGCACGCCACGGAACGCATCGTTGCCGCCCCGCCGTGCCTTCGGACCCTACGCATCGTGCGTACCGCCGCTCCACGCGAAAGAGCAATGCGGTACGCCGAGGATACGCCGGGCGCGCGAGTAGGTAAAGCAACGAAAGCGATTATTTCTCTCGCTAGCGCGCGAGTTTCATCGGAATATCTCGTTCAGCGGCCATTTTTCCGTTCCACGGGTGCAATCCCGCTCGATGGTCGCCATACTTCATTCTTCGCTCCGGCGGTGGCAGCCATCCGCGAATCGCAACCATTTCGTGGCAGAAACGACTCGAGGCCGACGATGGAGATTCAGCTCTACAACACGCTCACGCGCCGCAAAGAGGCCTTCGTTCCGCTCGATCCGCGGCGGGTCACGATGTACCTTTGCGGACCCACCGTCTACAACTTCGCGCACATCGGCAATGCGCGTCCCGCGGTCGTCTTCGACGTGCTCGCCCGGCTCTTGCGCTCGCGCTACGAGAAGCTCGTCTTCGCGCGCAACATCACCGACATCGACGACAAGATCAACCGCAGCGCGCGCGAGGAGGGCGTGCCGATCGACGTGATCAGCGCGCGCTACGCGCAGGCCTACCACGAGGACATGGGCGCGCTCGGCGTGCGCTTGCCCGACATCGAGCCGCGCGTGACCGCGCACCTCGGGCCGATCGTCGCGATGATCCAGAAGCTGGTCGACCACGGCTGCGCCTACGTCGCCGAAGGGCACGTGCTCTTCCACGTGCCGGCCTTTCCAGGTTACGGCGCGCTCTCGGGCCGCGACCGCGACGACATGATCGCCGGCGCGCGCGTCGAGGTCGCGCCCTTCAAGCGCGATCCGGCCGACTTCGTGCTCTGGAAACCCTCCGACGCGGAAACCCCCGGCTGGGAGAGCCCCTGGGGCCGCGGTCGCCCCGGTTGGCACATCGAGTGCTCGGCGATGGCCGAAACTCACCTCGGCGAGACGATCGACATTCACGGCGGCGGCCAGGATTTGATCTTTCCCCATCACGAGAACGAGATCGCGCAGAGCGAGTGCTCGCACGACGGCAAACCCTTCGCGCGCTACTGGCTGCACAACGGGTTTCTCAACATGGGCAGCGAGAAGATGTCCAAGTCGCTCGGCAACGTGAAGCTCGTGCGCGAGTTGCTCGACACCGCGCCCGGAGAGGCGCTGCGTCTCGCGCTGCTCTCCGCGCACTATCGCAAGCCGCTCGAGTGGACGCGCGAGCTCATCGATCAATCGAAGAACACGCTCGACTACCTCTACGGCACTCTGCAGCGCCTCGAAGACGTGCCCGCCGCCGCCGAGCCGCCCCCCGCCCCTTTCGTCGAGGCGCTCGCCGACGACATCAACACGCCCCGCGCACTCGCCGAGGTCTTGCAGATCGCGCGCGCCGCGAACGCCGCGGAGTCCCCGGAGGAGCGCTCCCGGCTCAAAGGGCAGATGCTCGCCGCGGGCGAACTCTTTGGTCTCCTCGCGCAAGACCCGCGCGAGTGGCTTTCCGCCGGGGCGGAGGACGGCCTCGACGTGGCGCGCATCGAAGAACTGATCGCGGCGCGCGCGGCGGCGCGCGCGGCACGAAACTTCGCCGAGGCCGATCGCGTGCGCGCCGAGCTGACCGCGATGGGGGTCGTACTCGAGGACGGCCCCGCCGGTACGACCTGGCGTCGCGCCTGACGCGGCGCGGGCGAAGCGCCGATTTGACGGGCGGGACCCGGCTTCCTAAAGTCGGGCGGTTCCGTGCGCCGCCTTCGTCCGAGGGCGCGGCGCGCGGACGGAACGGATTCGATGAATCCCAAGTCGGAAGCCGCGCGGAACATCGCCCCCATCTCGACCCCGCGCACCGTCGTGCACGCGGCGGCGTGGTTCGTCTTTTTCGCGCCAGCGCTCGCCTGGATCGTCTCCTCGTGGCGATCCTCCGCGCCGAGCTTGGCCCCGGCCGGCGCCCTGCTCGGGGTGGCGATGTTCGTTTGGCTCCGGGCCGGACGCGCGCCCTCGCGGCGCTGGCCGGCACGCGTCGGCAGTGCGGTCCTCTTTCTGGTCGTGGCTTCGGTCCCGGCGTGGCCGCGCGCGTTCGATCTCGTTCCTGCTGCTTGGCGATCACGCCTCTCCAGCCTCGCAACACTCCCCTCGCAAGGCACGGCGGGTGTCCTTTTTCTGGCGGGCGTATGCGCCCTCGCGGCGCTGGCTCTCGCGCTGCTCGTCCGGCACCAGGCGCGCGTCGCCGCGGCCGGCGATGCAGCCGCCGCGCTCCGCGCTCGCGCCGCGCGGATCGCTCTCTGGGCACCTGCCGGGCTGCTCGCGGCCAGCCTCGCGACCGCTCTCGGCTTCGACGTCGCGGCCCGCGCGCTCGGCTCGCTCCTCGCGGCCGCCGCCTTGCTCCTCGCCGTCGAGATCGCCGCGCGCGGTCTCCTCGGGGCGGAACGGCCGGCGGAGTCGGTCTTCCTCCGCGTCGTCGCCTCCCGAGCCGATCCTTTTCGCAGCGTGCTCTCGCTCCTGGCGGAGGTCTTCGACGTCGATCTCGGCTCCGCCTTCGCGCTTCGCGTCGCCGAGCGCGCGCTGCTGCCGATCGCGCTCGGTCTCGTCGTCGCGCTCTGGCTCTCGAGCGCGCTCGTCATGGTGGGCGTGCGCGAGGCAGTCGTCGTCGAGCGCTTCGGCCGGCTGCGCACGCAGGAGCCGCTCGCCCCAGGCCTGCATCTGAAGCTCCCCTGGCCGATCGAAACGGCGCATCGCGTGGGGACGCACGAGGTCCGGACGTTCACGATCGGCTACGAAGGGCAGGTCCAGGGCGCGTCGATGCTCTGGACGGCCAGCCACTCGGCGAAGGAGCACATGCTCCTGCTCGGCGACGGCCGCGACCTCGTCAGCATCAACGCCATCCTCGCCTACCGGCTCGCCGACGCGAAAGCCGCGCTCTACGCGACGCAGGATCCCGAACCGCCGCTGCGCGCGCTCGCCGACCGCGTCGTCCTGCAGACGATCGCCTCGCGGACCCTCGACGAAGTCCTCAGCGAGAATCTCGCGGCGCTCGCGGACGCGATGGAGCGCCGGCTGCAGGACGAATGCGACGCGCGCGGCCTGGGCGTCGAGATCGTGGATCTGCTGCTCGTCGGGCTGCATCCGCCCATCGCCGTCGCTCCCGACTATCAGTCCGTGATCGGCGCCGAGATCGAGAAGCGCGCGCTCGAAACGGCGGCGCTCGCCTACCGCGAGGAGACATTGCCCGCCGCGCACGCCGAGGCCGCGAGCGCCATCGCCGACGCCGAAAGCTACCGCGCCTCGCGGCTCGCGACCGCACGCGGCGAGGCCGAGGCGTTCCGCGCGCTCGAGCGCTCGTACGCGGCTTCGCCGCAGCTCTATCTCTTCCGCCGCAAGCTGGAAACCCTCGAAAAGCAGCTCGGAACGCGCCACGTGCACGTCTTCGACGACCGGATCGAACGCGACGGCGGCTCGATCTGGATCCTGGATTGAGGTGCTGATGAACGGCAACACCATTCGCTGGACGATCGGCGGCATCGCGGTGCTCGCGATCCTGCTCGCCGCGGTGGCATTCACGGTACGCGAGCGTCACGCGGCGATCGTCACCCGCTTCGGCAAGCCCGTGCGCGTCGTCTTGGACGCGGGACTGCACTGGAAGCTCCCCTGGCCCGTCGAGCGCGCAGCTCACGTCGACAGGCGCTCGCGCGTGCTCGCCACGCGCCATACCGAGATGCTCACGCGCGACAAGAAGAACGTGATCCTGCTCAGCTACGCGGTCTGGAACGTCGAGGATCCGCTCGTCTTCCACCGCGCCGTGGGCACGCTCGAGAACGGCGACCAGAAACTCGACGGGCTGGTCACGAACGCCAAGATCGGCGCGCTCGGTCGTCACGATCTCGCCGCGCTCGTTTCGACGGATCCGGCCACGCTGCGCCTCGCCGAGATCGAGAGCGAGATCGAAGAAGCGGCCAATGCCGTCGCCGTCCCGCGCTACGGCATTCGGATCGTCGAGGTCGGGCTGCAGCGGCTCTCGCTGCCCGAGGAGAACATCACGCAGGTCTTCAATCAGATGCGCGCCGAGCGCCGCCAGTTCGCCGCACGCTTCCGCGCCGAGGGCCAGCGCGAAGCCGCG
>CAZPJJ010000387.1:0-4341 GCA_964586535.1 uncultured Acidobacteriota bacterium
ACACGCCCTATCTCTACTCGACTTACGAGGAAGAGTGCGAAGCGGCGCCGACTCAGCGGAGAAAGATCCTCATCCTCGGTTCCGGCCCGAATCGCATCGGCCAAGGCATCGAGTTCGACTACTGCTGCGTCCACGCGTCGTTCGCTCTGCGCGAGGCCGGTATCGAGTCGATCATGGTGAATTGCAATCCCGAGACAGTCTCGACGGACTACGACACGTCCGATCGACTCTATTTCGAGCCGCTGACGCTGGAGGACGTGCTCGAGATTTGCGACAAAGAGCAGCCCGAGGGCGTCATCGTGCAATTCGGCGGACAGACGCCGCTGCGGCTCGCTCTTCCTCTCTTGCGCGCGGGCGTGCCGATCCTCGGAACGTCGCCCGAGAGCATCGATCTCGCCGAGGACCGTGAGCGATTCGGCGCTCTCCTGCGCGATCTGGACATCCCGGCGCCGGAGTGGGGAACGGCGCGATCGTTCGAAGAAGCGCGCGCGATCGCCGGGCGCATCGGTTTTCCGTTGCTCGTCCGGCCGTCCTACGTCCTCGGCGGCCGCGCGATGTTCGTCTGCTGGGACGCGGGTTCGCTGGAAGCGATGATGCAGAAGGCGGTCGAGGCGTCTCCGGAGCACCCGGTCCTGCTCGACCGTTATCTCGAAGACGCCTTCGAACTGGACGTCGATGCGCTCGCCGACGGCAAGGAGGTCGTGATCGGCGCCGTCATGCAGCACATCGAGCAGGCCGGCGTGCATTCGGGAGACAGCGCCTGCGTGATTCCGCCCTACCACCCGGTGGTGAAAAGGCACGAGGCGCGGGTGAAGGCCATCACAGAGAAGCTCGCGTTGGCGCTCGACGTGCGGGGTCTCGTCAATATCCAGTTCGCGATCGAGAACGACAAGGTGTTCGTGCTGGAGGTGAATCCGCGTGCGTCGCGCACGGTTCCCTTCGTCTCCAAGGCGCGTGGCATCCCGCTTGCGAAGCTCGCGACGCGAATCATGCTCGGCGAAACGATCGAGTCGCTGAAGGTTCGCGAGCCGGGAGAGTCGGGTCTCTTCTGTGTCAAGGAATGCGCGTTTCCGTTCAGCCGCTTCCCGGGCGAGGATCCCGTGCTGAGCCCCGAGATGAAGTCCACCGGCGAGGTCATGGGCGTCGGGAGAACGTTCGGCGAGGCGTTCCTCAAGGGCAGCGACGCCGTCGGTACATTCCTACCGAAAGAGGGGACCGTCTTTCTCTCCGTGCACGATCGCGACAAACCGGGCCTGCTTCCTGTCGCGAAGGGCATGGCCGAACTCGGGCTCCGGCTCGTCGCGACGGCGGGTACCGCGGACTATCTGCGCCGCCAGGGGCTGACGGTCGAGACGATCTTCAAGGTCAACGAAGGCCGACCCAATGTCGTCGACGAGATACTCAACGGCGCAATCCAACTCGTCGTCAACACGCCGCTCGGGGCGCCGTCGTTCTACGACGAGCGCTCGATCCGGATGACGGCGCTCAAGGAGCGCATTCCCCTGATCACGACGCTCTCGGGTGCCGCCGCAGCGGTCGAAGCCATCCGCACGCTCCAGCGCGGCGACATCGACTACACGTGCCTCCAAGACGTCCACGGTGCCTGGTAGTCGGCTCTTCCCGAATAGCCTGGCGTCACGAGCGCCAGTCGCGGGGAGGGGTCGGCTTGTTCTGCAGGATCGACTCGATCTTGGCGACCGCGTCGTCGTCGAGTTTGGGGAGCACGTCGAGTGCGCGCATGTTTTCCGTCACTTGCTCGGGGCGGGACGCGCCGGTGATGACTGTGCTGACGTGCGGATTGCGAAGGCACCAAGCGATCGCGAGCTGAGCGACCGAGCAGCCCCAGCCGGCCGCGAGTTCCGCGAGCTGTTTGACTTTGAGCACCTTGAGCCGCGCTTCGTCGCCGAGCAGTTGTTTGGCCAGCCACTCGTAGCCTGGAAGCGCCGCCCTCGACCCGGCGGGTGCGGTGCCGTCGTTGTACTTGCCGGTGAGCAGGCCCGAAGCGAGGGGGCTCCAGATCGTCGTTCCGAGGCCGACGTCGCGATAGAGGGCGCGGTACTCGACCTCGACGCGTTCGCGATGGAACATGTTGTATTGCGGTTGTTCCATCGTTGGGGGCGTCAGGTGCTCGCGGCGCGCCACGGCATGCGCCTCGCGGATCTCGTCCGCACTCCACTCGCTCGTTCCCCAGTAGAACGCGAGACCACGATCGACGACGTGGCTCATCGCGCGCACCGTCTCCTCGATGGGCGTGTGGTAGTCCGGACGGTGGCAGAAGACGAGATCCACGTAGTCGAGCCGCAGGCGCTTCAAGGAGGCATTCAACCCCTCGACGACGTGTTTACGCGAAAGCCCGGAGTCGTTGGGCCCGTCTCCACCCCAGAAGATCTTCGTTGCGATGACGAGATCCGAGCGCTTCCAACCCGCGCGCTCGAGGACCCGCCCCATGAGCGTCTCGGATTCGCCGTTGGCGTAGACCTCGGCATTGTCGAAGAAATTGACGCCCGCGTCGTAAGCCGCCTTCATGCAGCCGTAGGCGATGTCCTCGCCGATCTGCTGATGGAAAGTCACCCACGAGCCGAACGAGAGCGCCGAGACGCGAAGACCTGACGAACCGAGCCGGCGATACTCCATGGGGGAACCTCCTCAAGGGAATGATCGCGAGACAAGAGCGGCGCCAGTATAGCCGGAGGATCGAGCGCGCCGGGTGGCACGAGTCCGCTCGCGGGCGCGAGCGACTCCGTTGCCGGGTTCGCTCGCGCCGCCCTGAGGATTCGCTGATCAGTAGCGATAGTGGTCGGGCTTGAAGGGGCCTTCCTGGGGGACGCCGATGTACTGAGCCTGCTCGGGCGTGAGCGTCGTCAGCTTCACGCCGATTTTTTCGAGATGCAGGCGCGCCACCTTCTCGTCGAGATGCTTGGGCAGTACGTAAACGCGATTCTCGTAGCGGTCGCGGTTGGTCGCGAGTTCGATCTGCGCGAGAACCTGATTGGTGAAGCTGTTGGACATCACGAAGCTCGGATGCCCCGTGGCACAGCCGAGATTCAGCAAGCGGCCCTCGGCGAGCACGAGCACCGCGTGTCCATCGGGGAAGATCCAGCGGTCGAACTGGGGTTTGATGTTCTCGTGACGGATGCCGGGGAAACGCCGCAGTCCGGCCATGTCGATCTCGTTGTCGAAATGGCCGATGTTGCCGACGATACAGCCGTCCTTCATGCGCGCCATGTGGTCGGCGGTGCAGACGTTGAGATTGCCCGTAGCGGTGATGACGAGGTCCGCTTCGTCGATCGCATCCTCGAGGGGCTTGACCTCGTAGCCTTCCATGGCCGCCTGGAGCGCGCAGATCGGATCGATCTCGGTCACGATGACGCGGGCGCCTTGTCCGCGCAGCGATTGCGCGCAGCCTTTGCCCACGTCGCCGTATCCGCAGACGACGGCGACCTTGCCCGAGAGCATGACGTCCGACGCGCGCATGATGCCG
Organism: uncultured Acidobacteriota bacterium; assembly: GCA_964586535.1. Classification (GTDB taxonomy): domain Bacteria; phylum Acidobacteriota; class Polarisedimenticolia; order J045; family J045; genus CAZPJJ01. The sequence goes on from CAZPJJ010000387.1 coordinate 3,482, forward strand.
TCGACGAGCGAGTGCCGGCAGCCGTAGAGATTGTCGAACTTGCTCTTCGTCACCGAGTCGTTGACGTTGATTGCTGGGAAGGGGAGGCGGCCCTGCTTGTGCATCTCGTAGAGCCGGTGCACGCCGGTGGTCGTCTCCTCGGTGACCCCGCGGAACTCGCGAATGACGCGCTGCCAGCGCGCGCCGTCCTGCTTGAAGATCTCGGCGAGCTTGAGCAGCAGGAATTGGAAATCCTCTCCATCGGCGGGTCCGGGGGCGGGGACCGCTCCGGCCTTCTCGAACTCGAGTCCCTTCATGATCATCAGCGTGGCGTCGCCGCCGTCGTCGACGATCTGGGTCGGGCCGAGTCCTCCGCCGAAGTCCAGGGCGCGCTCGGTGCACCACCAGTACTCCTCGAGCGACTCCCCCTTCCATGCGAAGACCGGCACGCCGCGCGGATCGTCGACGCGGCCCTCGCGCCCGACGACAACCGCCGCCGCGGCGTGGTCTTGAGTCGAGAAGATGTTGCACGAGGCCCAGCGCACGTCGGCGCCGAGGTCGGCGAGGGTCTCGATGAGGACCGCTGTCTGGATCGTCATGTGGAGCGAACCGGTGATGCGCTGGCCGCGCAGCGGCTGCGCGGCGCGGTACTCCTCACGGACGGACATCAGGCCGGGCATCTCTTTCTCGGCGAGTTGGATTTCTTTGCGACCCCACTCGGCGAGGGCGAGATCGGCGACCTTGTAGGCCAATCCGCGTGCTTCCATCTGCGGTGTCGACGTGGAAAAGGTGCGGCTCATCGGGAAGTTCTCCGTGCCGGGGCGCGGCCCCGGCGGGTCGAAAGGCGTACGCGGCCGCGGCGGTCGCCGGAGGCCAGGAGC
>CAZPJJ010000388.1:0-4320 GCA_964586535.1 uncultured Acidobacteriota bacterium
ATCGAAGCGTTCCTGCCGCGCCTGCCGCTGCTCGGCGTGTGCTTGGGGCATCAGGCGCTCGCGCACGTGCTGGGCGGAGTGGTCGCGCCCGCGCAGAAGCTCATGCACGGTAAGGCCTCGCAGGTCTATCACGACGGGCGCGGTCTCTATCAAGGCCTCGCCAATCCCTTCGACGCGGGGCGCTATCACTCCCTCGCCGTCAGGGAGGAAGACCTTCCCGCCGATCTCGCGGTGACGGCGTACACCTCCGACGGCGAGATCATGGGCTTGCAGCATCGCCACCATCCGGTGTGCGGCGTGCAGTTCCATCCCGAGAGCGTGCTCACGCCCGACGGCAATCGCCTGCTGCGCAACTTCCTCGATCTCGAAGCGACGGGAGCCCGGCCATGAACGTCCCACTCGATCGCCTGCTCGACGGCCACCACCTCACCGAGGAAGAAGCCGACGCGCTGCTCGTGCTGCTCGCCGGCGAGCAGATTTCGCCGCTGCTCTCGTCGGCCGTGCTCGCGGCGTTGCGCGCGAAGGGTGAGACCGCCGAGGAAGTGCGCGGCCTCGCGCGCGCGCTGCGGCGCCTCGCGCGCCGGCCGGCGTTCGCGCGCCAGGGGCCGCTCGTCGACGTCGTCGGCACCGGAGGCGATCGCTCAGGTTCGCTCAACATCTCGACGGGCGTCGCGCTGCTCGCGGCCGCGCTGGGCGTCGCGGTCGCCAAGCACGGCAATCGCTCGGTGTCCTCCCGCTCGGGTGCCGCGGACGTACTCGAAGCGCTCGGCCTGCCGATGCCGCTCGACGAGCGGCAGAGCGCGCGCTGCCTCGAAGAGACGGGCTTCACGTTTCTCTTCGCGCCCTACTACCACCCGGCGATGAAGGCCGTCGCGGAGGTCCGCCGCGCGCTCGGCGTGCGCACCGTGTTCAACCTGCTGGGGCCGCTCGTCAATCCGGCTTCGCCGTCGCACTCGGTCATCGGCGCCTTCTCGCCCGAAGCGGCGCGGCTGATGGCGGGGGCGCTCTCGGGGTTGCCGATCACGCGCGCGTTCGTCGTGCACGGCACACCGGGCTGGGACGAGGCGACGCCGTGCGGGCCCTTCCTGCTCTTCGACGTGACCCCCGGCGTGGTGCGCATGGAGACGCGCGAGCCGCTCGACTACGGCGTCGCGCGCTGCGCGCCACAGGCGCTGCGCGGCGGCGACGCCGCGACCAACGCGGATGCGCTGCGCGCGGCCTTCCTGCCGGGCGCGCGCGGCGCGTATCGCGAAGCACTGGTGCTCGGGGCGGCGCTCGTCCTCGAGCTGACCGGCGTGGAGAGCGATCCCCGCCGCGCCGCGGGACGCGCGCGCACCGCGCTCGACGACGGACGCGCCGCGCGCACGCTCGCCGCCGTGTCGGCGTTCGGGAAGGAACGCGCCCATGCATGATGTCGGCCCGGCGCGGAATCTCCTCGCCGAGATGCGCGAGGTGAGCCTCGCACGCGTGCGCGCCCTCGAGCACCGCTTCGGGCTCGCCGCGCTCCTGCGCTGCGCCGAGGACGGCCCGCGGCCGCGACCGCTCGCGCTCGATCCGCGCTTCGACGTGATCGCCGAGATCAAAAGGCGCGCGCCGTCGTCGGGCGCGCTCGCGCCGGACGCGAGCGAGGCGCACACTGTCGAGCGCATGCTCGTCGAGCGCGCGCACGCCTACGCGGCGGGCGGCGCCGCGGTGATCTCGGTGCTTACCGAGAGCACGCGCTTCGCCGGCGAGCTCGACCATCTGCGCGTCGTCTCGAACGCCGTCGACGTGCCGGTGCTGCGCAAGGACTTCCTCGTCGACCCGCTGCAGGTCGTCGAGGCGCGCATGGCCGGGGCGGACGGCGTGCTGCTCATCGCGCGCCTGCTCGACGACGACACGCTCGCCGCGTGTCTCGACGTCGCGCATTCGCTCGCGCTCTTCGTGCTGCTCGAGGCCTTTGACCGCGACGACCTCGCGCGCATCCGCCACGCGCTGCATCCCTCGCGCGCGGGATTCGAGGCGCTCGTCGGCGTCAACACGCGCGACCTCGCCACGCTCGCCGTGGACGAGGCGCGTCTCGAGGACCTGGTGGACGCCTTCCCCGAAGGTGCCCGCCCTGTTGCCGAAAGCGGGCTCCACGGGCCCCGGGACGCCGCCCGCGCGGCCGCCCTCGGTTATCGTGCGGCGCTCGTGGGTACCGCGCTGATGCGCGCGGCCGACCCGGCGGCGCTCGTCGCGGCGATGGTCGCCGCGGGCCGCGATGCCGCCCCGCGGAGGAGTGCGTGAGGATTCGCGTCAAGGTCTGCGGCGTCACGACGCCAGAGGCGATCGAGGCCGCCGTCGAAGCAGGCGTCGATGCGCTCGGATTCGTTTTCGTGCCCGGGACGCTGCGCCACCTGTCGATCGTCGAAGCGGCGAGCCTCGCGCGCTTCGTGCCTCCCTTCGTCGCGAAGGTCGCCGTGTTCCGCGATCCGTCGCCGCGCGAGGTCGCGGCCGTCGTCCGCACCTTCCCGGCGGATCTCGTGCAGTTCGAGGTCGAAAAGCGCGGCGTGCTCAGCGACGCATGGCGCGCGCGGTTGCTGCCCGTCTTCCACGATCGCGAGACGATCCTCGATCAGCTCACGTGCTTCGTCAGCCTCACGGGCGAGACGCGCCCGATCGTGCATCTCGAGGGCCCCGGACAAGGCGGCCGGGGAATCCCCGTCGATCTCGACCGCGCGCGAGACGCCGCGAGCGTCGCGCGCCTCGTGCTGGCCGGCGGCCTCACGCCCGAGAACGTCGGCGCCGTCATCCGCCACGTGCATCCCTTCGCAGTCGACGTGAGTTCGGGCGTCGAGAGCGCGCCAGGCGTGAAGGACGTTGCCAAGATCCGCGCCTTCGTAGGGGCGGTGCGTGCGGCGGAAGCGGAGTTCGCGTCCCCTTCTTCATCATCAAGGAAGACACCATGACGACAGCCGCACGCGTTCTCGCGCAGGACGCCGCCCGCGAACTCGCCGCGATTCTCGAAGGACGCTATCCCGACGCGCGTGGGCGCTTCGGTCCCTTCGGCGGGCGCTACGTGCCCGAGATGCTCGTCCCCGCGCTCGACCGTCTCGAGGCGGGCGCCCGCGAGGCCTTCGCCGACGAGGCGTTCGTCGCCGCGCTCGATCGCGAGCTCGCGTCGTGGGTCGGCCGGCCTACCGCGCTCACGCATGCGCCCCGGCTCGGCGAGGCCTGGGGATGCGACTTGTGGTTGAAGCGCGAGGACCTTGCGCACACGGGCGCGCACAAGATCAACAACGGCCTCGGCCAGGCGCTGCTCGCCAAGCGGCTCGGCGCGAAGCGCGTCGTCGCGGAGACGGGCGCGGGCCAGCACGGCGTTGCGTCGGCGGCGGCCTGCGCGCGCGTCGGGTTGCCCTGCACGGTGTACATGGGCGCGCACGACGTCGTGCGGCAGGCGCCCAACGTCGATCGCATGCGACGGCTCGGCGCGACCGTCGTCTCCGTGACCTCGGGCGATCAGACGCTGCGCGCGGCGATCGATGAGGCCCTGCGCGACTGGGTCGGCGATCCCGAGGGCACGTACTACCTGCTCGGCTCCGCCGTCGGGCCGCACCCCTATCCGTGGCTCGTGCGCACGCTGCAGGCGACGATCGGCCGCGAGGCGCGTGCGCAGCTCCAAGAGCGCGCGGGTGCGCTTCCCGACGCGGTCATCGCGTGCGTCGGCGGCGGCTCGAATGCGATCGGGATCTTCCACGGCTTCCTCGCGGACGCGAGCGTCGACCTCGTCGGCATCGAGGCGGGCGGGCGCGGCGCGGCCGATGGCGAGCACTCCGCGACGATCGCGCGCGGCGTGCCGGGCATCCTGCACGGCTCGTACTCGATGTTGCTGCAGACCGGCGACGGGCAGGTCGTCGAGACGCACTCGGTGTCGGCGGGGCTCGACTATCCCGGCGTCGGCCCGGAACACGCGCTGCTCGCCGCGATCGGCCGCGTGCGTTACGAGACCGCGTCCGACGACGAAGCGCTGCGCGCGTTCGAGGCGTGCTGCCGCCTCGAGGGGATCATCCCCGCGCTCGAAACCGCGCACGCGTTCGCGGGAGCGCAGGCGTACGCCGCCGCGCATCCGGGCGCACGCGTGCTCATCGGCTGCTCGGGGCGCGGCGACAAAGATTTGCCCGCGCTCGCGGCGCGCGAGGAGGCGCGATGAGCGGCGCCACGCCACTGACACTGCGAGGGGCCGCGCGCCTCGAAGCGGCGCTCACGGCGCGGCGTGCGCGCGGCGAGAGCGCGCTCGTCGCGTTCGTCACGGCGGGATTTCCACGTCGCGATGCGTGGGCCGACGAGCTCTGCCGGATC
>CAZPJJ010000389.1:0-4320 GCA_964586535.1 uncultured Acidobacteriota bacterium
TGCGAGGTGGACCCCGGGGACGGCGTGTTCACCGTTCTCGGCACGCTCGCGTCGGCCCCTCCCGGGTGGTCGCTGTGGGAGCCCGGCTCGATCGTCGCCGTCGGATCTACGGGGCGCTTCCAGGTCACGGTGCCGGTGCCAGCGACGGACGGCTCCGGCTACTGGCTCGTGGACGATCTGTCGCTCGACGACGGGGAGGACATCTTGTCCAAGCTCCGTGACATTCGAGCCGCGATCATCGCCTCTCTCGAAGGCATGACGATAGCGGGCGGTTACTCGGTGAATGCCCCCGAGGTCTACCGGAATGTTCTGCTGTTCGGGGGCGTGCAGTCGTGGCCCGCGTTCACGGTTCGATCCCCGAGCTGGGAAAAGGAGCGCGGGACGCTCGGGAGAAAGGTCGTCACGGCGACGTTCCCGATTCGCGTCTTCGCCTTCGGCGACGACTCCGAAGACCAGGTGCTCGACCTCGCGAAGGACGTGGAGAGGAAGCTCGAAGAGATCACCGGCGGGCAGTTTCTCGGAATCGGCTACGTGACCGACGTGAACGTCAACGCGGGAGAGCCGAGCGACCTCGAGGAAGGTGCGAGCCCGCTGCGACGCCTCGCCGATCTGACGGCGACCGTCGTCTTCTATCACGACAGGAGGGACCCGTGAAGATCACGCGCAAGGGGATCTCGTGCTCGCTGTGGGACGGCACGAGGGTCGAGACCGGAGAAACCATCGAAGTCGCCGACGACGCCGGAGCCCTCCTCGTCGCGCGCGAGCCGGAGGACTGGGTAGCGCAACCCGAAACGATTCGAGGCGGTCGCGCCTCGCGTTCCGCCGTAGCGGACAAGGAGTAAGCCATGTCGGTGTTCTACGATCAGTACGCGAGCTACGGTGAGGAGACGGCGTGGGCGACGGGGGCGACTCCGAACAAGCACACGCGCGTCAAGCCCGGGGCGAGGATCACGCCTCGTATCGTTCGCAGGCCGCACGTTCCGCTCGGGCAGGCCGTGGCCGAGAGGATGTTCGACGAGATGGAGAGCGGCGAGGCGTCGCTCGTGATTCCCGCCGCCTACGAGGGCCTGGAGAAGATCCTCAAGCACATTTTCGGGAACGTCGCGACGACGGGGGCGGGGCCTTACACGCATACGTTCACGATCAAGTCGGCGTGGCCCCCGAACGGAGGAGCTGTATCGGCTCAGGGCATGACGATCGAGGGGAACCACGAGTTCCCGGACTCGTCGCTCGAGGCTCGTCGTCTCGTCGGCGGGCTCGTGAATCGCGCCGATTTCAACTTCAACGTGAACGAGGACGTGGACATCGCGACGGAATGGATCGGGGAGCGGGTGACGCAGATCGTCAAGACCGGCGCGCCGACGTATCCCGACCTCGACACGTACCTCATCACGCCGCACCAGATCACGTTCACGATCGACGGCACGGCTTACGAGACGATCGCGCAGGGCGTCTCGCTCTCGATCGCTCAGAACCGGGCGGCCGTGGCGCGCCTCGGGTCGCGGTACACGGCGCGGCCCGTGAGGACCGCGGCGAAGATCGACGTCTCCGGGTCGCTGCGACTTTGGTGGGAGGCGGGGACGCCGAGCACCAAGGCGATCTTCGACAAGTTCAAGAGCGGGGCCACGGCGTCGATCGTCATCACCGCGACCGGGCCGAGCTCGAGGACCGCGGTGCTCACTCTCTCTAAGGTGGTCTACATGGAGGATTCGGTCGAGATGCAGGAGGGCGAGCGGCTCCCGACCGAGTGGAGCTTCGCGTGCCTTCACGACGCGACGAACACCGCGGCGAAGCTCGTTCTCACGAATCAGCAGGCGACGGTCTAGGGGGAGGTTCCGATGCCGAAGGGGAGGCGGAAGGAGTTCGAGGTCGAAGGGGAGAAGTTCCTCTTCAAGATCCCCGACTTCGACGACGTGTGGGCCGTGCTCGGCAAGATGCCGACGCTCCCCGGGGAGGAGCGCGGCGAGAACGGAAAGAGGTCGAAGCAAGCCGAGATGCTCGCGTCCGCCCGCAACGCGGACCTCGCGGCGGCGCTCCTCGTGCGCGTCGCGATCTCGCCGAAGCTGATCGAGGACTCCCCCGCCGAGATCCCCGAGGGCTCGTTCCCGGTTCGAGAGATCCGGTACGAGGACCGGATGCGGATCTTCGCGGAGTTGATGACCGACTCCGGATTCAGCACGGAGGCGGCCGAGGGCATTCGCCCTTTCTCCGAGACCGGCGAGGACTCCTCGACCTCGACCGGCTCGGACAGCGCTACCGATGCGCCCCGTCCCGTTGGGTCCCCGGCCTGAATCCGTTTCAGCGGCTGACCCTCGACGTCCGGTGCGCGATCGAGGGATCGAGGGAGGACCGGGAGATGGAGCGTCGGCGCGAGGCGGCGCGCAAGGCGCGGAGGCGGTAGATGGCGAAGTCCCGCGAAGTCTCGATCATCCTCCGCGCCCGCGACGAGGCGTCGAAGGCGATCAAGAACCTCAGCGACGGGACGCTCCCGTCTCTGGTCAAGAGCGTCGGCGCGGCGGTCGGCGCGTTCGCGTCGTTCCAGTTCGCGAAGGAGCAGATCCTCGGCGCGGTGAAGGCCGCGGCCGAAGCGGAGAAGGTGACATCCCGCCTCGCGGCCGCGCTCAAGCAGCAGGGAGCCGCCGATCAGTCGGCTCTCCGGCACCTGGTCGCGAGAGCGGACGCGCTCGCGAAGACGACCAAGGCCGACGACGAGGCGATCCGTGAGGTCCAGAGGTTGCTCGTCTCCCTCGGGGATCTTCGCGACGAGGGTCTCGATCGAGCGACCCGGGCCACGCTCAACCTCGCCTCCGCTCTCGGGATCGACTTGAACGCGGCCGCGCTCCTCGTCGGGAAGGCCGCGCAGGGCAACACCGCGACGCTGTCTCGCTACGGGCTCGTCATTGGCGAGAACATCGCCGAGCACGAAAAATTCGAGGCGGTGCTCGGGCTGATCGAGAAGAAGTTCGGCAACGCGGCCCAAGCCGAGATCAAGAACATGGCCGGGGCGTGGGGCGAGCTCGGTGAGCGCGTGTCCGACCTGCGCGAAGCTCTCGCCAAGGTCGCGGCCGAGGACCCGAAGGCCCTCGCGGCGGTATCCCGCGCGACCACGATCATCGAAGGCTTCGCGGCGCGCGTCGAATCGAAAGGCGTGAAGGGCGCGCTCGCTTCCCTCGAGCTGCGCGAGCCGCTCCTCGCCCTTCAGGACTTGGCGAATGAGGGCTTCCTCCGTCTCGCGAGCGCGGAACACGAAGCGGCCGGTAAGACGGACATGGTGACGAGCTCCTTCGAGCGGATGGCGGCGCAAGGGCTCGCCATCGTCAACAAAGAACTCGACGAGAATGAGAAGCGCACGAAGGCCGCGGCCAAGGCGTGGGAGAAGCTCGTCGAGTCCGGATTCCCGATCAGCCGCGGCGCGCTCGCTCCCGACCCCCTGATCGGAATCCTCGAGAGTCAACTCGGGCGCAACGCGGCGCGGTCCGGCCGATCCCTCGGCGACCTCTCGGTCTCTCCGGCCGCTGGCGGTCCGGAGCAGGATCTTACTCTCCGCGTCGGCCTGATCGCGCAAGGGATCGAGGAGGCGGTGGCGGGTGCGGCGAGGCTAGGGCAGGAACTCGACATCGCCCTCGATCCCGATCGCACGCAAATATGGGCCGAGCACTTCCTCGACAACATGGTCGAGATCCGGGCGCAGGCCGAGCAGCTCGTCGACACATTGATCAAGGGCACGGGGGACGCCTTCGCTCGCGCCATCGTCTACGGCGAGTCCTTCAGTGAGTCCATGAAGGACCTCGGAAAGCAGGTTCTCGCTCAGGCCATCTCGATGATGGTGCAGATGGGGATCAACTCCCTCCTCGCCTCGGCGATGGCGACGAAGGGACAGGCGGTGCAGCACGTGACGAGGCTTGCGGAGCTGGCCGCGGAAACCTACGCGGCGGCGTATGCCTCGACCGCTGCCATCCCTATCTTCGGGCCCGCGGCCGCCCCGGGCGTCGCCACCGGGTCAGTCGCAAAGATGCTAGGCGGGGCCGCGACCGCCGCGGCGGCCGGAGCCGGTGTGGGGGCCGGAATCGCCGCGCCGGGGCTTCTTGCCTTCGCGGAGGGCGGACTCGTTCCCGGTACCGGGAGTCGGGACACGGTGCCCGCGATGCTCACCCCGGGAGAGTTCGTCCTCGCGCGTCGGGATGCGGAGCGAATCCTCGCGGGGCAGGCCGCGATCGTCCCCGCGGGCGGCGGCGGCTCGACGCACATCACCTACAACGTCCACGTTTTCAGGGAACTGTATTAGACGAAATAAAAGAGCATAAGGTTTTTGATAAGAGA
>CAZPJJ010000390.1:0-4313 GCA_964586535.1 uncultured Acidobacteriota bacterium
CGCGCTTCTGGTCGCCGTGCTCGGCGCCGCTCGGACGGATGCCCGGGGTGACGATGAGCGCGTCCGGTCCGAGGAGCGCGCGCAGCCGCCGCGCTTCCTGTGCGCTCGCGACGAGGCCATCGGCGCCCGCGTCGATCGCCATGCGCGCGAGGCGCTCGACTTCGGTGGCGGGATCGGGCGCGAGCCCGATCGCGGCGAGCTCGGCTGCGTCGTGCGAGGTGAGCACCGTCACGGCGAGCAGCCGCGGCCGCGAGGCACCCGCGCGGAGCGCGGCCTCGCGGGCAGCGCCGATCATGGCCGGTCCTCCCGTGGCGTGGAGCGTCAGGAGAGAGACACCCAGCGATGCCGCACTGGCGACGGCGGCTTCGACGGTGCGCGGGATGTCGTGAAGCTTGAGGTCGAGGAAGACGTCGAAGCCCGCGCGGCGCGCGAGCGCGACGGCCTCCGGTCCCGCCTTCACGAAGAGTTCGAGACCGACCTTGACCACGCCCGCGCGGCCGCGCAGCGAGTGGAGGAGCGGCTCGACCGCGCCGAGTTCGGGCACGTCGAGCGCGACCGCGAGGCGGCTCGTCGCAGCGAGTCGCGTGTTCATCCTTCGAGAGCTCCCACGAGTTCGTTGACGTCGTGCACGCCGTGCGCTTCGCACCACGTCACGAGATCCGCGGCGATCTTGGCGGCGATCGCCGGGTCGTTGTAGTTCGCCGTCCCGACCTGCACCGCGCGCGCACCCGCGAGCATGAACTCGACCGCGTCTCGCGCGGAGACGATCCCGCCGATACCGATGATCGGGATCTCGACCGTGCGCCGCACCTGATCGACCATCGCAATCGCGAGCGGGCGGATCGCCGGGCCGGAGAGCCCGCCCGTGCGAATCGAGAGCACGGGCTTGCGCCGCTCGATGTCGATCACCATGCCGACGAAGGTGTTGACGAGGCTGACGGCGTCGGCGCCGCCCTGCTTGGCGGCGAGGGCCATCTGCGAGATGTCGGTGACGTTGGGCGTGAGCTTGACCCAGAGCGGTCGCGTCGTCGCCTCGCGCACCGCGCGCGTGAGCTCGGTCATCGCGAGCGGATCGCGGCCGAAGACCATGCCGCCTTTGTCGACGTTCGGGCATGAGAGGTTGAGTTCGTAGGCGGCGACGCCGGGCTCCTTCTCGAGCATCGCGACGACCTCGATGTAGTCCTCGATCGTGTTGCCGAAGACGTTCACGACGACGGCGGTCTGGCGCTCGCGGAGCAGCGGGAGTTTGTCCTCGACGAACGCGTGCACGCCGACATTCTGCAAGCCGATCGCGTTGAGCATCCCGGCGGGCGTCTCGACGATGCGCGGCGGGCGATTGCCCGCGCGGGGCTTCGGCGAGATGCCCTTGACGACGACGCCGCCGATCGTCGCGAGGTCCATGAAAGGCTCGAAGTCGAGCCCGTAGCCGAAGGTGCCGCTCGCGGTGAGGATCGGATTGCGCAGGACGAGGCCGCGGCCGACATCGACCGCCGTGCGCACGCCGGGGCTCATGGGATCACCTCGCGGGCGTCGAAGACCGGACCTTCGGTGCAGACGCGAACGAAGCGGTCGAACTCGCCTTCCGGATGTCGCTTTTCGACGACGCAGCCGAGGCAGACGCCGAAGCCGCAGGCCATCGTCTCTTCGAGAGCGACCTGGCAGGCGACGTCGTGTTCGAGACAGAGCTTGACGACCGCGCGCAGCATCGGCGTGGGCCCGCAGCCGAGGACGAGCAGGCGGGAGCGGTCGGGTCCGCGGACCAAGTCGGCGAGCGGCGCGGTGACGAGCCCGCGCGCGCCGCGCGAGCCGTCTTCGGTGACGGGGACGACCGCGGCGAGTCGTTCCTCGAACCAGTCGAGAAGGCTGAGGTCGGGTGCGCTGCGAGCGCCGAAGATGAGCGTCGCTTCGCGCGCCCGCTCGCCGAGCGTCTGCACGACGAGCGGGAAGATCGCGTTGCCGATGCCACCCGCGACCATCACGACGCGCCGGCCCTCCTCGGGCGCGGGTAGCCAGAATCCGCGGCCGAGAGGTCCGAGGACGGAGAGCGTCGCGCCCGCGCGGAGCCCGGAGAACGCGGCCGTGCGGGCGCCGAAGACCTTGTAGAGCACGTCGAAGGATCGCGGCTCGCCCGTGCCCGGCTCTGGATCGACGCGGGCGATCGAGAAGGGCCGGCGGATGAGCATGCGATCGATGTCGGGAAGCCCGAGCATCACGAAGGTCCCCGGCTTGGCCTCGCGGGCGATCTCCGGGGCGGCGATCTTGAGCAGGTATTGTCCCGCGCCGAGATCGATCTGCGACTCGACGACGGCCATGAGATTGTGCGACATCGCGAAAGTCTAACCTGAATCTCTGAGACCATCGTGGGTGAGGGTAGGGGCGCGGCGGCCCCCGCCTCTGCGAGAATCCGCCCATGCCGACGACGCTTCCCCCCGAGACCGATCCTGGCCCAAGGGCGCTCTCTTTCGTGCGCGAGCGCTTGCAGGCCGAAGACGCCTGGATCGATGCGCGGGAGCGCGGGTTCACCTGGTGGGGCTCCGCGCTTGCGCTGCACGTCGATGCCGAAGCGCCGCGCCACGAGCACGGCGCGACCGTCGCCCGCGTGCACGTCCGCGCCGACCTCCTCCGCGACGTCGCCGTCGCTCGGGGTTCGTCGATCCTCGGCGCCCTCGCGTCGGGCGTCGCGCTCGCTGCCCCTTTCGTGACGGGCGATCCCGGCCGTGCGCGGCTCCAGCTCGCCTCGAGCCTGCACGTCTTCCCCGGCGGCGAGGCGTGGACGCTGCCGCATCTGGCGTTCGCGGCGGCGCTTGCGGCGGCCCAGGCGCACGCCATGGCCGAGCGCCTGGCGACCCTGCTCGACGCACGAGTCGACGCGAGCGCACACCCGTGCAGCGGACCGCGAGAGCATCCCGACGAGATTCTCTTCCTGCTCGAGCACCTCGTGCGGCCGCGCGGCGAGGAGCCTTCGCCATGGACCCCGCAGGAAGCCGAGCGCGCTTTCCACAACGCGCTCGGGCCGCTCGGCATCGCGGCGCGCCGCGACGGGGAGTGGCGCTGGGCTCCGTTCCCGACCAGTCGGGGCGATGCCATCCTCGTCGTCGCGCCGGCGGCGATGCGCGCGGGGCTGGGCTCGGGGGCGGTCGTGCGCGCGGTCATGCCCGAAGCGTCGAGCGCGCCGCTCGTCGTCGCGGCTCTCGATCTCGTGCGCGACGAGCTTCTGAGCTCGACGCCGGCTCCCGTACTCTCCGGCTGGCATCCCGACGGAACCCGCTTGGCCCACGAGGTGTTCCTGCCGTCGGCGAGTCACGATGAGGGAGTCCTGGACGCGATCCTGCTCGGGTCCGCCATGCGCGTGCGGTGGCTCGATCGACGGGAGCATTCGTGAGGGGCGAGCGCGCCACCGTCCGCGTGCGGCCGGCCGCATGGCTCGCCGCGGACGCGCTCGTCGTCGCGGCGCTCGCGGGGCCCGCGCAGACACTGCTGCTCTTTCTGCTCAGTCCCGAGATTCCTCTCACGCTCGGCGGCTTCGTTGCGACCTTCGTCGCGCTGCTCCCGCAGATTCTCGTCGTCTACGTGTTCTTGGGGCCGACGCTCGTGCTGCTCGCGATGGCGCTTCGGATCGGCCGGACGACGCGCCGCGGGCTCTCGGTTCGCTATCTCCTGCGCTTCGCGGTGCTCGACTTTGCCCTGCTCGCGTTCGCGTCACTGCAGCAGTGGCGCACGCTCGGCGAACTGCTTCCCCCGACCGCTCGCGTCTGCCTCGCGCTCGCGACGACCACCTTCGTCCTCGGGACCTTCGCCGCACTCGTGCTCGCCTGGATCGACGCGCGGCGTCCCGGTGTTGTCGGCGTGCCGTGGCTGGTCGCGCTCGGCCTCGCGGTTCTCGTGGCGCTCTCGGCGACGGGAGCTCTGCGGCGCGTCAAGTTCGATCCTCCCGAGGCGGTCGTTCTCCCGGGCTTCGCGCCCGAGAGGCCTTTGCTCGTTGTCGAGATTCCCGCGCTCGACGCGCGCGATCTCGAGCCCGCGATCGAGAAGGGGTCGGCGGAAGCGTGCGCCTCGCTCGCGAACCGCGGGACGTGGATCGACCTCGAGCCGGGGAGGCTCTCCGATCCCGTTTCGCTCCACGCAACTTTCGCGACCGGGCAGGGGCCCGAACGCCATGGAGTGTTCGGCGCCGTCCGCTACCGGCCGCGCGACGCGCGGCGTTCGTTCGCGGTCTTGCCGCGTGGACTCTTCGTGCGGCCGCTCTTGCAAACGCCGCTCTGGGAGCGCGTGCCGATCGACGAGCGCGCGCTGCGCGTCGTGGCCCTGCCTTC
>CAZPJJ010000391.1:0-4310 GCA_964586535.1 uncultured Acidobacteriota bacterium
CCGGCGAGGAGCATTGCGATGCCCTGATGCGCATAGCGGAGCATCCGCCCCTCGAGCGCATAGATCCACGCGGGCAGCACGGGCGTCGCCTCGCCGCGTCCGACGAGGAGGATGTGCATGACCAGCACGACGGTCGCGAGGGAGACCGCCGTGCCCGTCGCCGCCACGAGCAGCATCTTGCCGCGATCGAGTCCGAGGCGGCGCCCGTTGAGCAGGGCGATCAGCGTCGCGGCGATCGTGCCGCCGAAGAACGCGACGTAGATCTGCGATCCGAGCCGCCAGGGCTTCGGCCCTGTCCGGTGCCCCGACGCGTGCGACGAGTTCAGGCTGGGAGAGAAGAGCGTCTCGTCGAGTGGCGTTGGCTGCGGCTGTGAAGGTGGCCGCGGTGGTGTCTGACTCATGATCCCCCCGGAATCTCCGCCGCGCCGAGCGAGCACGCTGTGGGAAAGCGCGACGCCCGCGAGGCGCGTCGCGATCGGCCGCACATTCTCGATGCGAGGGCGGAGTCGAGGCAAGCGCACACGCACTCGGGGGAGCGTGAGCGCCGTTCGATGGCCCGCCGAGGGACGGGTTCAACGACGGCAGAGATGCGGTGCTAGCGCACCACCTCGAACCGCGTCACGTGCTCCGCGACCTTCACCGGCTCGGCCTCGGGGGCGGGCACCTTCAGGAACTCCGCCACCGATGGGACGAGCTTGTTGTACCAGACCGTCGCGGTCACGGTGACGGGGCCGGCGGGGAGGCCTTCGGGGAGTTTCCAGGTGAAGGTCTCGGTCACGGTGCGCAGCGGGAAGAGCCGATAGTCGGGACCGAAGCTCGCGGTGTGCCACTGCGCGACGGTCATGCGGCCCTGGGGATCGAGATAGGGCATGCGGAAGATGCGGTCGCCCGCGGGCACGCCGGCATCGCGCAGGAGGCCCTTGAAATCCGCGATGCCGCGGATCTCGCCGATGTCCTGATAGGCGAGCGCGGTCGCGGAGGCGATGGTCATCTCTTCGCCGGCGAAGCCCTTGGCGTCGACGGGAAGCGCGTGCGTCTTGCCCGCCGCGTCCTTGGCCTCGACGTGCAGCCACACGACGCGCTCTTCGACGGAGCCGCTGGGAATCGCGTGCCCGGCCTTGGCGTTGACGACGTTGGCGACGAGCGTCTGCGTCGAGCCGGGCTTCAGCGAGGCTTCGCGCGGATGGACGCGCACTTCGACCGATCCGGCGAGCTTTGCGGCGTCGTGCGCTCCGTGGAAGAGATGGTGGCGCAGGTTTTCCACGTCGCGTCCGCCGAGGTCGGGAGCGGCGTTGCCCGGGCCGGCGGGCATGTGGCAATCCTGGCAGGTGATGCCGGCCTTCGCGTGCGGGCCGTCCTTCCACTCGAGATGCGTCGCCTTGACCCACATTCCGTAAGGGTCCTTCTCGTTGTGGCAGGGGCCGCAGAACTCGGCTGACGAGAGGAACGCGTTGACTTCGATCTCGTGATAGTCGGATTCGCCGCCAGCGCGAGCGCCGACTTTGGGGCCGCCGGGGCGCACGATGTAGTTGAAGTTGTAGGGCACGTCGCCTTCGAAGCCGATCATGTTGTGGCAGGTGTCGCAAGAGATGGCTTCGTTGGCGCGGGTGTTCTCGGCGGGACGCTTGGGCGGGATGTCGCCCGCGAGGAAGGCGAGCGGCGCGTGGCAGCCGTTGCAGCCGGCTTCGATGCCCGCGACCTTTCCCAGCTTGCGCGCGTGCGGAAGCGCGAGTTCGGAATATTCGATCTCGTCCCAAGGGTGCGTGAAGCACTGGCTCATCAGCGACTGCTGCATCTGGATCGCGATGTCCTGATGGCAGACGATGCACGCGTCGTCGCTCTCGAAGTCGTCGTAGGTGTAAGCGCCCTGCGCGGCGTCGCCGGCGGGGAACTTCTTCGCGGCGGTCTCGGCGCCGAGGGCGAGAGCGACGATCACGAAGGCGAAGACGGCAACGAGGGCGACGAATTGGAAGCGCACGCGCGGGGTCGTGGACATGGCGATCCTCCTGCCTCCCTGCGCCGCGAGACGAATCCGTCCGCCCGGCGCGAGGCTCCCGGCCACGCTACGATTCAGGGCCCACGCGAATCAACGGAGCGCGGGCGCTTCGCCGAAGAAAACAGATGCCCGAGCTTCGCGGGTAAGCTCCGGCGCGGCGCTATGATTTGCCGACCGTTTCGCACGGCATTCCAGGGAGTCCCACCATGTCCGTCTCTCTCGAGACTTTCCAAGAGCTGATCCGACAGGGCATTCCGCGCACTCTCCCCGACGCGCCTCCCGACCTCGCGGGCGTGGATCGCGCTCCGGCGCGCGCACCCGGCCTGACGCCGCGCGAGGAGGCGCTGGCCCTCGCCAACGCGCTGCGCTACTTCCCGAAGGCGTGGCACGCCGCGCTCGCGCCGGAATTCGCGCGCGAGCTGCGCGCACGCGGGCACATCTACATGTACCGCTTCCGCCCGCATCACGAGATGCGCGCGCGGCCGATCGGCGACTATCCCGCGCGCTGCCTCCAGGCGGCCGCCATCATGCTCATGATCCAGAACAACCTCGATCCAAGCGTCGCGCAGTTTCCGATGGAGCTCGTGACCTACGGCGGCAACGGCGCGGTCTTCCAGAACTGGGCGCAGTACCTGACGACCATGCGCTGTCTCTCCGAGATGACGGACGAGCAGACGCTCGTCATGTACTCGGGGCATCCGCTCGGGCTCTTTCCCTCGCACAAGGACGCGCCGCGCGTCGTCGTCACCAACGGCATGGTGGTGCCGAACTACTCGAAGCTCGACGACTACGAGCGCATGAACGCGCTCGGCGTGACGAGCTACGGCCAGATGACGGCGGGTTCGTATATGTACATCGGGCCGCAGGGCATCGTGCACGGCACGACGATCACCGTGCTCAATGCCGGCCGGCGCTATCTGCGCACGGGCGAGGATGGGCTCAGGGGCAAGGTCTTCGTGACGTCGGGACTCGGCGGCATGTCGGGCGCGCAGCCCAAGGCGACGGTGATCGCGGGCGGCATCTGCGTCGTCGCCGAGGTCAATCCGCGCGCGCTCGCCAAGCGTCACGAGCAGGGCTGGCTAGACGAGCGCTTCGACACGCAGGACGCGCTCTTCCGCCGGCTCGACGAGGCGCGCCGCGCGAAGCAGGCCGTTTCGCTCGGCTATCTCGGCAACATCGTCGACCTCTGGGAGGGCATGGTGCGCTCCGGCGTCGACATCGAGCTCGGCTCGGATCAGACGTCGCTCCACAATCCCTACATGGGCGGCTACTACCCGGCGGGACTGACGTTCGAGGAGTCGCGCCGGATGATGCACGACGATCCTGAGGGCTTCCGCGAGCGCGTCCACGAGTCGCTGCTGCGCCAAGTGGCGGCGATCGACGCGATGGCGGCGCGCGGGATGTTCTTCTGGGACTACGGCAACGCGTTTCTCGTGCAGGCCGATCGCGCCGGCGCGAAGCTCATGCGCGAGGATGGGTCGTTCCGCTACCCGTCGTACGTCGAGGACATCATGGGGCCCGAGTGCTTCGATCTGGGATTCGGCCCCTTCCGCTGGGTCTGCACGTCGTGCGATCCCGCCGATCTGGAAAAGACCGACCGCATCGCCGCGGACGTCATCCGCCGCCAGTCCGAGGCCGCCGTCCCCGAGAACAAGCTGCAGATGCTCGACAATCTGCGCTGGATCGAGGAAGCGCAGGCCAATCGGCTCGTCGTCGGGTCGCAGGCGAGGATCCTCTATGCCGACCACGAGGGACGCCGCCTCATCGCGCGCGCGTTCAACGAGGCGATCGCGCGCGGCGAGGTGAGCGCGCCGGTCGTGCTCGGCCGCGACCATCACGACGTCAGCGGCACCGATTCGCCTTATCGCGAGACTGCGAACATCTACGACGGCTCGCGCTTCTGCGCCGACATGGCCGTGCAGAACTTCGTCGGCGACGCGTTCCGCGGCGCGACGTGGGTTTCGCTGCACAACGGCGGCGGCGTGGGCTGGGGCGAGGTCGTCAACGGCGGCTTCGGCATGGTGCTCGACGGCAGCGCCGACGCCGCGCGCCGCGCCGACGCGATGCTTTCGTGGGACGTCGCCAACGGCCTCGCGCGCCGCGCCTGGGCACGCAACCCGAACGCGCGCTTCGCCGTGAACCGCGCCATGGCCGAGAACTCGAGCCTGCGCGTCACGCTTCCCGAGGAGGCCGACCCCGCACTGATCGACGACGCGCTGCGCTCCTGACCACGCGCGGCGCGTGGTTCCACGTCCGTTGGATGCGCGCCCCGACCGTGGACCGCGCATGGTTCAGGCGTAAGGGCGCGATTCAT
>CAZPJJ010000392.1:0-4305 GCA_964586535.1 uncultured Acidobacteriota bacterium
CCATCGGGACTGGCGGCGAGTTGAACGACATCGGTGCGCGTCGCGAGCGAACGCAGCTTGCGCGCGGAGATGGAGTCGAAGACGTGCACACCGCCGGCGCACGCCGTGGCGATGCGCCGTCCTTCGGAACACCAAGCCAGACCGACGACGGGACTCGCGTGGTCCTGAGTGACAGCTTGCACATGGCCCATCGCGTCGGCGATGACGACGACGGGGCCGAGAGCGATCGCCAGCCTCCGACCGTCCGCGCTCCACGCGAGGCGCGTCGCTGGCGCTCGTCCACCATCGAAGTCGGCAATGGGGTGGTCCTCGGACTCCTGCCAGAGCCGCAGGCTGTTGTCGGCACCCGTCGACGCGAGAATGTGCAGCTGAGGGTTCCAGGCAAGCGCGAGAATGCCGCCGGAGTGGGCGTTGTCTGCGTACGCGAGCACGCGGCCCGTCGCGCCGTCGTGAAGCAAGAGCGCCCCCGACTCTGTGCCGATCGCCAGGCGGCGTCCGTCCGCCGACCAGGCGAGCGCGCACGCCCGCTCTCCGAAGTCTTCTCGCCACGACGGTCTCAGGGTCGATCCCGAGTCCCGTCTCACTCCTGTCCCCATGGCCGGGATGATACGGACATTCCGCCCGGCGTCACGTCCGGAGTCCAAGCACGGCTGGAAGCCTCCGAGCGACCTCCTCGACGACGCCGCCCCACTCTCCGGGGCACGTCTGGCGCACGGCGAGAGCCTCGGGATACCACGGCGAAGGTCGGTCGCGAGGCCAGCGCCATTCGGAGGCGTAAGGAAGCATCACGAATGCAGGTACGCCGATCGAAAGCGCGAGGTGCGCGACGGCGGAATCGACCGACACCACGGCGTCGAGAGCGGCGATGGCACCCGCGGTGGCGGCGAAATCCACCAGCTGATCCTCGAGATCGAGAACGCGCCCGCCCGGCGGCGCGCCGCCCTGCCCGCCGACCTGCAGCGAGGCGAAGATCACGTCGGGTACCGCGAGCAGCGGCGCGAGCGCCTCGACGGGCATCGAACGCTGGCGGTCGTCGAGATGCGCGGGGTTGCCCGCCCAGACGAGTCCGACACGTGGCGGATCGGCGGGCGACCGCGGAGGCAGGGCCGCCGGACACCATGCGGGATCCACGGCGAACGCGGGAAGCAACGACGGGGCGCGCTCGAGGTGTGGATCCTCACGGCGGGCGAGGCTTCCCATCGGCAGATGGCGGTCGCACGCGGGCGGATCGTCGTCGTGGGCGACGACGCGCTCGAGTCCCTCGATGGAGGCGAGCAGCCGCACCAAGGTGCGCGGCACGCGGACGATGACGCGCGCGCCTCGCGCGACCAGCGCGGGCAGATAACGCGCGAACTGGATCGTGTCCCCTGCTCCCTGCTCGGCCCAGACGAGCACGCGCAAGCCCGTCACGTCCTCGTGCGGATCGAGCTCGGGGGCATCGACGCCGTGCGGAGCTCGCGACGCGCGCAGCTCGAGCCGGGCCTCGTAGGCTTCGAGTCCCTCGAACGTCTTCCCCGCGGCCAAGAGCGCGTAGGCGAGATTGAGCCGCGTCCACGGCGCGCCGTCTTCGACCTCGACGAGACGCTTCGCCCAGGGAATCGCCTCGTCTTCGCGTCCGAGCGCGACGAGCGAGAGGCTCGCCATGTTGAGCAGATCGGGATCGTCCGGCGCCGCGGCCAGTCCCGCCTGCGCCTCGCGGAGCGCGTCCTCGAAAGCGCCGAGATCCTGGAGCGTCATCGCCAGATTCGCGCGCGCGTCGGCGAAACCTGGCTCGAGGAGCAGTGCGCGCTCGAAACGCGCCCGCGCCTCGTCAAAGCGGCCGAGGCGCCGCTGCGCGACCCCCAGCAACAGATGAAGCTGCGGATCTTTCGGCGATCGCTTTGCGGCGCGCCGCAGAGCGACCTCCGCCATCGCGTCGGCGTCGAAGCGAAAGCAGAGCAAGCCGAGGCGCAGCAACTCGCGCGGATCCTCGGACTTCTCGGGGTCGCAAGCGGCGAGCGCGTCGAAGGCGGATTCGTCCTCGCCTTCGACGAGCAAGCGCTCGATGCGGTCGAGGGCCCTTCCGAGGCTTCGCGCGGTCCTCACGCGATCGACCCGCCGGAGGCCGCGGCGAGCGGCTCGTAGCCCAACGACGGCGCGAGCCAGCGCTCCGCCTCCTCGACGGAGATTCCCTTGCGGCGCGCGTAGTCCAGCACTTGATCGCGTCCCAGGCGCCCGATGCCGAAGTAGCGGCTCTCGGGATGCGAGAAGTAATAGCCCGCGACGCTCGCGGCGGGAGTCATCGCGTAGCTCTCGGTGAGCGCGATCCCCGTGTGGCGCGGTGCGTCGAGAAGCGTGAAGAGCGTGCGCTTCTCGGTGTGATCGGGGCACGCGGGATAACCCGGCGCGGGCCGTATGCCTCGATAGCGTTCGGCGATGAGATCCTCGTTGGAGAGCGCCTCGTCGGCCGCGTAGCCCCAGAACTCCCGTCGCACGCGCTCGTGGAGGCGCTCGGCCAAGGCCTCCGCGAGTCGGTCGGCGAGAGCCTTCGCGAGGATCGCGCGGTAGTCGTCGTGGTCGCGCTCGAAGCCGCGCACGAGCTCGTCGAGTCCGGCACCGGCGGTGACGGCAAAGGCACCGAGGTAGTCCTTTCGCCCGCTCTCGCGCGGCGCGACGAAGTCCGCGAGGCAGAGATCGTGGCGCTCATCGGCGCGCGGCACTTGTTGACGCAGAAAATGGAGCGTCGCGAGGCGGCGCTGGCGACCTTCGTCGTCCTCGAAGAGCAGGACATCGTCGCCGGCCGCCTGCGCGGGCCAGAAACCCACGACGCCGCGCGCCTCGATCCAGGCGTTCGCGACGAGCCGCGCGAGCATCGCCTCGGCGTCCGAGAAGAGCGATCGCGCCGCCTTGCCCACTTCGGCGTCGTCGAGGATCGCGGGGAACGACCCACGCAGATCCCAGCTCGCGAAGAACGGCGCCCAATCGATGCGCGGCACGAGCTCGTCGAGCGGATAGGGCGCGAACGCGCGCACTCCCAGGAAGCTCGGACGCGGCGGCTCGTACACGTCCCCGTCGAACATGAAGCGCCGGGCCCGCGCCTCAGCCAGGGGCGCGAGCTGCCGCTCCCCCGCGCTGCGTCGCGAAGCTCGGACGCGCTCGTACTCGTCGCGCACCATCGCGGCGAATCCCTCGCGCTGTTCTGGGCTGAGCAGCGACTGGCAGACGCCCACGCTCTTGGACGCGTCGAGCACGTGCACGACGGGGCCTCCGTAGCGCGGGGCGATCTTGAGCGCGGCATGCAGCTTGGAAGTCGTCGCGCCACCGATGAGCAACGGAAGGCGAAAGCCCTCGCGCTCCATCTCTGACGCGACGTGCACCATCTCGTCGAGCGAAGGCGTGATCAGCCCCGAAAGACCGACGATGTGCACGTCGCGATCCCGTGCCTCGGCGAGGATGCGCGCCGAGGGCACCATCACACCCAGGTCGATGACGTCGAAGTTGTTGCACTGCAGAACCACGCCAACGATGTTCTTGCCGATGTCGTGGACATCGCCCTTGACCGTCGCGAGGAGAATGCGCCCTCGCGTCTCGCGGCGGCCCGCCGCCTCGCGCTCGGCCTCGATGAACGGCACGAGGTGCGCCACGGCCTTCTTCATGACCCGCGCGCTCTTCACGACCTGAGGCAAGAACATCTTGCCCTCACCGAAGAGATCGCCGACGACGTTCATGCCGGCCATCAGCGGACCCTCGATCACGTCGAGCGGGCGCACCGCCTGCAGGCGAGCCTCCTCGGTGTCGGCGACGACGAACTCGTCGATGCCGTGGACGAGCGCGTGCGCGAGGCGTTCCGCGACGGGAGCCTGTCGCCACGCGAGATCGGCCTCGCGAGCCTTCGTGCCGCTCTCCACGCGGCTCGCGATCGCGACGAGGCGCTCGGTGGCGTCCGGGCGCCTCGCCAGCACGACGTCCTCGACGAGCTCGCGCACGTCCGCTGGGATCTCGTCGTAGATCGCGAGCTGGCCCGCATTGACGATTCCCATGTCCATGCCGGCGCGAATCGCGTGATAGAGAAAGACCGAGTGTATCGCCTCGCGCACGGCGTCGTTGCCGCGGAACGAGAACGAGAGGTTGGAGACGCCACCCGAGATCTTCGCGTGCGGCAACCGCGCCTTGATCTGCCGTGCTGCCTCGATGTAGTCGAGTGCGTAGCGGTCGTGCTCCTCGATACCCGTCGCCACGGCGAAGACGTTGGGATCGAAGATGATGTCCTCGGGTGGAAACCCGACTTCGTCGACGAGGAGTCGGTAGGCTCGCTCGCAGATCTCG
>CAZPJJ010000393.1:0-4266 GCA_964586535.1 uncultured Acidobacteriota bacterium
GAGGGGATTTTGGAGCCAGAGGCGAGGATTGAACTCGCGACCTGCTGATTACGAAACAGCATTTTCGCGTTTCATCTGGTTCCCGTGCGTTTCCCGGTGTCACCGTAAGCTCCTGTTATGGTTGCAGTTAAATCACACACTGTGTCAGCATGTCGCATCAAATTTCCCTTCAGTTGGTTCCCGTATGGTTCCCGTGAACGACGGCGAGACCTGCTGATCGAGGCTCAGCATGGCGCGAATTTCGAAGCGAACGGTGGACGCGATGACCCCTGGATCGAACGGCGAGGCCTACCTCTTCGACGATCAACTCGGGGGCTTCGCGGTCCGGCTCTTCCCGAGCGGGACGAAGACCTACTACCTCGCCTACCGGCTTCCGGGCAGTCGGAAGCTGCGCCGCCTCAAGCTTGGCCAGCATGGCGCTGTGACCCCGGACGAGGCACGGCGCCTCGCCAAGGCGGCCCTGGGGCGTATCGCCGCGGGCGAGGATCCCGCCAGCGAGCGTGTGTCGCTCCGCACCTCGCTGACCGTAGCGAGAGCCTGCAATCGCTTCCTCGAGGAGCACAGCGCGCGGCGGAAGGCGGCCTCGAGTCAGCGCAACGATCGGGTAATCGCGACGGCACACGTCATTCCCGCGCTCGGAGACCTCCCGCTTCGGCGCCTCGAAAAGCGGCACGTCGCCAAGCTCCACAGTGACCTCCACGAGACTCCCGTCATGGCGAACCGCGTCCGGGCGTTCTTGTCCAAGCTCGTCTCGTGGGCACAGGAAGTAGGCGAGTTTCCCGAGGACAGGCCGAACCCCGTTCTCCGCGTGAAGCCCTACCCAGAGCACAAGCGCATCGCTCAGCTCGACGCGAAGCAACTCGCGGCACTCGGGCGAGCGCTCGACTCGGCTGAAGCCGACGAGGTGAAGCGCCCCGCCGCTCTGATCGTACGAGCGCTTCTGCTCACCGGCTGCCGGCTCTCCGAGATCCAATCGCTACGATGGTCGGCGGTCGATCTCTCCGCAGGTGTCCTGCGGCTTACCGCCTCGAAGACGGGTCCCCGCGACGTGGTGCTTGGAGAAACCGCGCTGAAGTTCTTCGGCACTCTCGGAGGACGCCCCGACGTAGGGGACGACTGGGTCTTCCGAAGTCCTTGGAAGAAGGGGGTACCGGTCGGTGAGGTGAGACATGTGTGGTACTCGATTCGCGCGAATGCGAGACTCAGCGACCTGCGTCTCCACGATCTCCGGCACGTCTTTGCGTCTAACGCGGTAAGTGCGGGACTAAGCCTCTACCAGACCGGGAGACTCCTCGGGCACCGCCAAGCGGCGACGACGCAGCGGTATGCGCACCTCGGCGACGACGCGACGCGCGCCGCAGCGAATCTCGTCGCGAGGAACATCGCCCGCGGGCTTGCGGGTGAGGAGGAAACGGTATGAGTGATGACAGGTACAATCCGACACCCCTACTCTCGGAAGCCTTGGAGCGCGCGCGAGAGACCTTCGCGATCGACGTCGAGAGGCTTAAACCTCTGCTCCGAACGGCATTTCAGAGGGGGGCGATCACAGTCCGCGGAGACCTGCAGCCGTCCGGAGCGCCCAAGGTCATCAAGGGTGCGGTCGTTCCCGCGGAGTACTTCCGGGATCAGGTGCCGCCCTGTGCCCCTCATCTCCTGATCTACTATTTCCCTGATCGGGCTGCTGACTTCGTCGAGGTCAGGGATCGTTGCGACCCAAGGCCCTGGCCAGGAGAGTTCATCTCTGGGGCGAAAGTCCGAGCCATCGACCAGCGGATCGATCTGTATAACGAGAGTAGATCCGACGATGAAGAACGGATCATTCGTACTGAAGGCTATACGGATCGGGATCCGAGCAGCATTCCCGTCATACCCAGTTCCAAAGTTCGCCTCCGTTTTCCGGATGGCTCAGAACAGCCCTACGCCGGGCAGGAGTTCTTCTTCACTCCCGCGCTGCTTGCTTACGGGCGTCCGGATTGGGAGAGGAATCGTTGCGTCGATCTCGCGTACATGGTCCCGAATCGCCCTGCCAGGTCCGAGGATGGCCGCACAGGCGGGAGGTGCGCGATTAACTTGTTCGTCCGGTGGAGCGCGGTGGAGGATCTCATCATCGCGGAGAGGGTTGGACTGGGAGTCGCGGACGCATTGATGTCCAGCCGGGAGGAGCCGGGGCGCCCGACCTCTCGTCCGCTCGTTCGGGACGAAGTAGCGGACGCATTGATGTCCAGCCGGGAGGAGCCGGGGCGCCCGACCTCTCGTCCGCTCGTTCGGGACGAAATGAGGAGGCGATTCGAGAACGGGACGTTGATTCGGAACAGCTGGAGGAAGACGGCAGCGAGTCTCGCGACTTGGCTCGCGAAGACGCATCCGGATGAGCCCTCCATGAACGCCGAGACGGCACGCACCGACAAAGAGTTAACGGAGTACTACAAGGAGCTGATGGGCGGGAACTGAGGTCTTGTGGGAAATTCCGAATTTCCCACACTTTTTCCCCCACACCGACATGGGGTTCCATACGGCGACACGGCAATCCGAACACCGCCGTGCGCGAGGATCCCATGAAGCATCTCCTCTCCGTCCGCGAAGCCGCTCACTACTTGGGTATCTCGAAATCCTGGCTCGACAAGCAGCGCACCACAGGCGGTGGTCCGCGCTACATCAGGGTGACTCACCGGTCCGTTCGGTACGATGTCGAGGACCTGGAGGCATGGGTCGCCTCTAGGAAGGCGAACTCCACGTCCGAAGCCCCTCAGGGGGGCTCGCGATGAGAGTGCCGCACCTCCACAGCGAGACGGGGGCGGCGCGACTCCTCCACAGGTCGCCCGAGTCCCTGCGCCACCATCGTCGCTGCAGGGCGAGCTGTTTCGTTCGCGCCAGCGACTCGGTCATGCACACGGATGAGCCCATCGCGGAGCGCATCCGGCGGAGCAGCCGAGCGATGGTAGTTCCTCCACGACGCTCGTTCCGGCAGGAACTGCCATGAGGACGCGCGGCGAAAGAGTACGCGAGCTCACTGCCGCAGCGCTCGTCCGATCGACGCTCGCGAGCGTGCGTGACTCCTGCGATCCCATCGACGCCGTGACACAGCTTCGCATGGCGCTCGAGAGACTCGACCCAGACTCGCCTGCCGACAGCGCCGAAAGAGTGCTCTCTGACCTTCG
Organism: uncultured Acidobacteriota bacterium; assembly: GCA_964586535.1. Lineage (GTDB taxonomy): Bacteria > Acidobacteriota > Polarisedimenticolia > J045 > J045 > CAZPJJ01. The sequence goes on from CAZPJJ010000393.1 coordinate 3,159, forward strand.
GGCACCTGAGTACGCCCGACGTTCGCGGGAGGAGAAGTGACTCCCGAAGCCGATCGCGAACGACTACTGATCGAGGCCACGCTGCTGAACCCCGAGAAGTTCGCGGAGTGCGCGGAGATCGTCAAGCCGACTGACTTCACGGATCCGGCCCACCAGGCTTTCTGGAGAGCGATGGAGTCGCTCGCCAAGCGGGGGGAAGCGATCGAGCCAAACTTGGTGGTCGCTGAAGCACGCAGACAAGGCGCTTCGGAGCGGATCGCAAACATTGCCCGCCTGATGAGCCCCGTCCAGGGGCGAGCTGTCGCCTACGCGGCCCCTTTCTACGCACGGGAAATCGCGAACGACTCATCGAGGAGGCAGCTTCAAGGCGTCGCAACCAGGCTTTTGCAGGAAACCCACGACCACAGTCGGGAGCCCGGCCAACTGATCGATTCTGCAATACCCGATCTCCTCCGAATCAAAGAAGCGCGAGCCGATACGGGGCTGCGACCGATCAGCGCCCTTGCCACGGAACTGCTACCAAGCCTTGAGGAGGCGCTGGAGCGCCGCTCGCCCGGAGTCGGGGTCCCGAGCGGGTTCGCTGCGCTCGACCAGATCACCGGCGGACTTCAACCTGGTCGGACGTACGTCCTGGGAGGAAGGCCTCGCCACGGCAAGAGCGCTCTCGCTGCGCAGATCGGTAATCACGCGGCGGGGGCGGGCAACGTCGTTGCCGTGTTCTCACTCGAGATGACTGATGACGAGATGGGGCTTCGCGCGCTCTCCGCCGAGGCATGTATCGACTCGATGGATATGCGCGCCGGTCGACTCTCTACCGATCGATGGAATAGGGTGCTGAGCGGGATCGAGTCGCTCGAGCGCAGGAGCCTCTTCGTTGATTCAAACCCCTACCAGACGCCGGCCTCCGTCGCAGCTCGGGCACGAGCACTCAAGCGGCGAGCCGGGCGTCTCGATCTCATCGTCATCGACTACCTCCAGCTACTGCGTGCCGACGAACGGACACGAACTCGATTCGACGAGGTAAGTGCGGTCTCGCGTGAGTTGGCGGCGATGTCGAAGGATCTTCGAGTCCCGGTGCTCGTATTAAGCCAACTCTCGCGAGATATCG
>CAZPJJ010000394.1:0-4263 GCA_964586535.1 uncultured Acidobacteriota bacterium
TCGCAGCTCGGAAGTCATGCGTTCGCGCGCGCGGCGCGCCGCGCCGACGAGCACGACCTGATAATGCTCGACCACGAACCCGGCGAGGAATCCCGTGTCGTAGGGAACGGCGTCCTTCGTGGGAAAGGGCTCGAGCTCCCGCAGCAGATCGCCGTCGACGCCCGTCGACCCCGGCACGGGGGTATCGTCGAAGAAGTGCTGCAAGCGGCCCGAAGCGGGCACCCAGCGAATCTTGCGCACACGCCGCGTGACGTTGCGTCCGCCTTGGCGCACGGTCTCGGTGGTGTAGTAGTAGTGCCCCGCTTCGGCCTGCCAGGGGCAGTCGGCGTGCGCGTCGAAGGTCCAGAAGGGCAGATAGGCGCCCGTCACCTCCTCGAGCCGCGCGCGCCGTTTGAGCGCGTTCGGCGCGAACCAGCGCGAGCCGATCCACTGCTTGAGCCGCGTCGCGGCGTCGCTCTTCGCGATACGGAAGGGCAGCAGACCCTCGGGACGGATCGGCGCCTTGATCGCGTCGTAGGGTACGAGCGCCGGCGAACCGCAAAAGTCGCAGCGCTGGCCGACGCGGCCGGGGTCGAAGACGCTCACCGCCTTGCAGCTCTGGCACTGCACCGATTGTTTGGCGGTGCCCCAGCCGCGGCGATCTTCGGGCATCTCGCGCAGCGCCTGCACGAGATCGATCTCGCGCACCTTGCCCGTCTCTCGATCGAGTTCGGCGGGTGCCACGGTGCCGCAGAAGGGGCACGCGAGCTCTTGCTTCGCGGGATTCCACTCCACGGGCGCCCCGCAGGCGGCGCACGCGTGCTTTTCGAGCGCGCCGATCTCGGCCGGCGCCGGGGGCGGTGGCGGCTGCGGCGGAGGCGTGGGAGTCCGGTCCATCAGTGCCGGAGATACTCGTCGAGCGCGGCGCGCGTCACCCGCCAGCTCGTGCCGATCTTGCGTCCCTTGAGCTCACCACTCTCCAGCACCGCAAGCACGTCCGCCTCGGTGACCCGCAGCGCCGTTGCGACCTCGGCGGGCGAAAGCACGTCGGGTGCCGCCGCGGCCACCCCAGCGGCGACCACCGCACCCGCCGCGGGCGCTGCGCCGGGCGCGGGAGGCGGCGTCAGCGAGAGCGGCTGGCCCTGCTGCTTCATGATCTGCTGCGCGATCGCGAGGCCCACGGCCATCTCGGTCGCCATGCCCGCGGGGCCGCTGCCGCCCTTCTCCATCCCCTGCGCCATTTGATACTTCACGTACTCGTTGAGATCGCCGATCGCCTGCATCGAGGCGCGCTTGTCGACCGCGGCCTCGACTTCCGGCGGTACCGAAACGTTCTCGATCACGAAGCTGGCGATCTCGATGCCGTATTTGGCCGTCATCGCGGGATTGATGATCGGCAGGAGCGCCTCGCCGAGCTCGGTGTAGCGCGCGGCGACATCGAGCACCGGGATGCGCGCCGAGGCGAGCGCGTCCGAGAAGACGCTCACGATGCGCGAGCGCATCGTCTCGGAGAACTCCTCGACGCGGAAGTCGTGATCGGAGCCCGAGACTTCCTTGATGAAAGTGCGCACGTCGGTGACGCGGAAATCGTAGATGCCGAAAGCCCGCGCGCGAACGATGCCGAGGTCCTCGTCGCGCAGCATGATCGGATTCGAGGTGCCCCACTTGTTGCCCGTGAAGAGCCGGGTGTTGACGAAATAGAGATCGGCCTTGAAGGGCGACTCGAAGCCGTATTTCCACGACTTGAGCCGCGTGAGGATCGGGATGTTGTCCGTGACCAGCGTGTGCTTGCCCGGCCCGAAGGTATCGCCGAACTCGCCGAGATAGACGAACTGCGCGGTCTGCGACTCGCGAACGATCAACTGCGCGCCGCGCTTGATCGCCCGGTCCTCGTCGGGATATCGCCACGCGATGGTGTCCCGGGTGTCGTCTGTCCACTCGAGGATCTCGATCAGCTCGCCCTTCAGGAACTTCATCCAGTCCACCATCTCGGAGTCCTCCGTCTCGTCGCAGGCCCGCGCGGGGGCGTCATTGCCGGCGTGGGGCCGTTCGCGGTGATCACGAGCAGGCCACTCGCGTTCGCGGCTTCTCGTGGGCCCCGTCGATCGCGCGCAGTATACGCCGGGCACTCCGCCGGGTTTCCGCACGCCTTGACCGGCATGGGTTCCACCGTACCCTCGGCGCAACCCGGAGGGATCCCTCGTGCCCCGATTCGCCTTCCCGCTCATCACGAGAGCGCCTCGCGCATGCTCGCTCGCCGCCCTCGTCGCAGCCTTCGCGGTGACGGCGGCCCCGGCGGCGGGAACCTCGCTGCGCTTCGAGGGCACGGGCACGGACGACGTCGATCGAGTCAAGATCCGCATCGACGGGCCGGCGCGCCCTGCGGACGTGGGCGCGAGCGACTTCACGATCGAGTTCTTCCTGCGTGCCAGGCCCGGTGACAATCCCGCGACACCCTGCCGCGCCGGCAACGACGGCTGGATCTACGGCCACGTCATCATCGATCGCGACGTGTACGGGGCCGGCGATCGCGGCGACATCGGCATCTCGCTCTTCGCCGACGGCTTGGCTTTCGGCGTCAGCGACGAGAACGGCGGCGAGACGGTCTGCGCGCCCGGAGCGCTGGCCGACGACGCCTGGCATCACGTCGCGGCGGTCAGGCGCGCCGGCGACGGCGCATTGCTGGTCTTCATCGATGGCGCCCTGCGCGCAGAGGGCCTCGGTCCAACGGGCGACGTGAGCTATCGCGACGGGCGCACGTCGCCTTGGCCGAACGATCCCTTTCTGGTCTTCGGAGCAGAGAAGCACGATGCCGGGGTCGAGTACCCGTCGTTTCGGGGCTGGCTGGACGAGGTGCGCCTCTCGGACAGCGCGCGTTACGCGTCGCCGTTCGCGCCGCCGGCGGCGCCCTTCACCCCCGACGCGCAGACCGCCGCGCTTTATCACCTCGACGAGGGCAGCGGTACTCAGGTGAACGACGTGTCGGGCCGCGCGGGCGGGCCGAGTCACGGCATCGTGCGGCTGGGGTCGAGTCCCGTCGCGCCGGCGTGGTCGGGCGAGACACCCTTCGCGGGCGGCGGCGGCGGCCCCGGGCGCATCCCCGGAGCCCGCGGCATCGCCGGGCTGCCGCTCGTCGTGAGACGCAACGGTGCGGATCCCAACGTCCTCGACATGGAATGGTCGGCGAGCTGCGACGCGGCCGACGACTATGCGATCTATGAAGGGCCGATCGGCCCGACGTCCGCGTTCACGGCGGCGACGTGCACGACCGGGGGTGCGCTTGCAGCGACGATCGTGTCGACGTCGTTCGCGCGGGCCTTCGTCGTCGTTCCGCTCGACGACTCGAGCGAAGGCAGCTACGGCGCAACGTCCGCGGGTGACGAGCGCCCCGCCGCGCTCACGCCCTGCCGTCCTACGCGCGCGATCGCAGCGTGCCCCTGATCGCAATCGCGGTTCGCTCCGGGATCGCCACCTCGCGGCCAGAGACCGACGCTCAGGGTGTCCAGTCGCCGTTGAAGGTGTCATGGATGGCGTGCGATCCCTCGAGCGGTGTCGTCGTTTCGCGGAAGGTCAGGCCCTCGCCCTCGAGTTCGGCGAGGACGGGCTCGTAGATCGACGGATGCGTGGGCAACTGGCTGCCCGTGATCGTGAGCCGGCCTTCCATGAGCAGGCGCACGACGATCGCCGCGGGGAGGCCGACCGTGCGCGACATGGCGGTCATCCCGCCCGGATCGCCGTAGTGCGTGAATGTCGAGACGATGCGCTCGCGGCGCTTCTCGCTCGGATAGCGCACTTCGAGCTCGTGCTGAAGGATGACGAGATCGCGGTCTTCGTCGGAGAGCCGCAGCTTGCGGCGCAGTAGCTCGACCATCGCCTCGGCGGGAGGCTCGACGGGTACGCCGATGGGCTGGCGGTCGAAGAGCCCGAGCCAGCGCAGCTTGTTCATGATCTCGCCGGTGGCGCTGATCTGCAGGTAGTTGGCGACGCGACTCTCGAGCCGCGTGCCGGTGAGCGCGCGCGGAAGCGTCATCTCGAGCAGATCGGCATAGCTGTACTCGCCGAGCCGCGGAATGCGCAGATTCTCGTTGGGCAGGCCGAGACGCACGATCTGCGACCAGAGTTCGCAGTAGCCCGGGTATCGCAGCGTGCCGCGAATGACAGTGTGTGCGTTGTCGAGACCGAAGATGTCTTTGTAGGTCAGCGAGTCGCGATTCGGATAGGCCTCCATCGTGCCCACGCCGTCGACCTCGATCGGCCACGTGTGCCGGAAGACGTTGTGCCAGG